>NZ_QJSM01000006.1 GCF_003205235.1 Thermoplasma sp. Kam2015
CTGGAATGGAAAGCAGAAAAATATGGAAAGAATATAATAGAGATAGGAAGGTTCGATCCATCATCTAAGATATGTTCATCATGCGGTAACATAAAGCATGATCTGAAGTTATCAGATCGCATATATCATTGTGATGTGTGCGGATTAACGATTGACAGGGATCTGAATGCCGCCAAGAACATAAGGAAAATAGGATTGATAAAAGTAGGATCGGTGCGATCCGAATTCACGCCTGTGGAGATCGCAACATCGGGCTTGTATGGAATATATCCGTACAGGCAGAGGCCGGTCGTTGAATCAGGAAGCTCCGATGCTTCAGCTGAGGAGTAGCTCACCCGGGTGCCCTGGTTGGTTGGATAATGGACGCATTCAATCTGAGCATGAAGTTTCTGCTTGTTCCAGTACTTGCTGATCTTTTCTTCCCGGCCCATTACGGTCTCGCAATAGTTGGAACGTGGAGCATATACACCACAACCTTCGTCTTCAGGCCAGTGGGTGGTTTCATATTCGGAAGGCTTGGCGACAAAATAGGCAGGAAAAACACAATGTTCATTACGCTTCTTGGTCTTGGACTCATTACTTTTGCGACTGGTTTTCTGCCAGTATACGCTTCTATAGGCGTAGTAGCGCCCATCCTGCTCTTTCTGTTCCGTGCCATAACCGGTATCTTTGCTGGTGGAGAATATGGCAACGGATCCTCAATAATCATGGAATCGGTGAATGCAGGTAGAAGAGGCATATGGGGTGCAGCTGTACAGAGCGGTTATCCTATAGGATATACGCTGGCAGCTTCAATATTCCTCTATCTGCATTACATCTTTCCTGGATCAGCGTTCTCAGTGATTGGATGGAGATGGATGTTCTGGATAGGTTTGATACCTGCAGTCATAGGCCTCATCATAAGGATAAGGATGCCAGAGTCCGCACTCTGGGAGGAAACCATCAGGAAGAAGAGAGAAGGGAAGAGGACGTCTATCAGCCCCATGGCGGCATACAACATAATTCTGGGCGCTCTCGCCATGACGGGCATAGCATGGGTCTACGGTCTAACCCTCGGGTTTTTCCCAACGATACTGTCCGTGCATGCGTTCATAAAGTTCCCACACTTCCTGTACGTTGTTATAACCGCCATACTCGTATCGCTCATCGGATACATGATATCTGGATATATCAGCGATATGATAGGAAGAAGGCTCACCATGATGATTTTGCGGCTCTCGGCATAGTGTTGTCCATACCGCTGACATACATGATCATGAACCATTATCTGGAATTCACAGGCGCGCTCATCTTTGCAAGCGCAATCGCGTTTGTGACAACGGGCGTATACGGGGTAATACCATCCTATCTATCTGAGAAGTTTCCAACAGAGATAAGGAGCACAGGAACTGGCATCGGATTCAATGGAGGATTCATACTGGGGAACTGGAGCACGGTCTTTCTCCTTCTGATCGTCACCTTTACCTCTAGAGATTTCTATGTCTGGTGGGGTATATTCATCATCATAGGAGAAGTATTCATACTGATGTCCGCAGCGCTCTCTAAAGAAACAAGGGGAACGGATCTTTCAAATATAAAATTATAAATTTTTATATTTTTCACACGTACTGATCCTCATTGGCGATCATAGCCGCAATTTCTTCAGTCTTTATTCCGCTCTTTATCGCCCATACATAGAAAATAGCGCTTACGATTGCCACAACAATGAGATCGAGCGGAAACTTAATGACTGCTATACCGCCATATTCGCCGAGGTATGAAAGCACTGTGAGAACTACTATGAATACAGGAACCCAGAGTCCTGCTTTGATATTCGTAATGTTGAAACTCTGATCTATGGCATGCAGAGCAGCAAGAACGGCGTAAAGAACTAGGCCGGCAAATATGCCAATGGCCAGATAGAGCGTTGTTGGCCAGCCGGTCCAGTATACAGCTTCCGTGGCGAGCACGAACGCTATAGGTGCCATAACAGAAGCGGCTGGCAGCCTGAACGGTCTCTTGAGCTCAGGAGCCTGCTTTCTGAAGTTCATCAGTGCGGCTCCACCAACTATGTATGTAAATACCGTTGCACCGCTTATGAAGCCAACCATCTTGTACCAGCTTGGAAATGGCAGGAAGAACAGAAAACCGACGAGGAGTGTGGTTATGAGCGGAATCAGTGGTATCCTGTTCCTCTCCTCTATCTTAGCGAATGTCTTTGGAAGATGCCCGTTGACGGCCATACCGTAAAGCGTCCTAGCGGAGGTACCCATGTAAACATTCAGCGTTCCGGATGGGGCAATGTATGCACTTGCGTACAGCGTGTATGTCAGCCATACGAGCCCTGCTGAGAGTGCCACGGTGGCAAATGGTGCATTCATGAGATCATAGGCATATGGATAAGCCGTGGCGGCATTGCTGGCTGTAGCTAGTTTTGAAAGCTGAGACCACTGGCCAGGTATGAGGCCAACCTTGGACCAGTCGATCCCGCCTACGAAGACAACCTGCAGCAGGGAGTATATGGCCATGCCTATCAGAACCGATCCTATGGTGGCTATTGGTATGGATCTCTGCGGGTTTTTGGCCTCTCCGCCATAGTCTATGGCCTGCCTGAACCCAAAGTACGAGAAGACTATGCCGGTGCTTGATATTGCTCCGAATACGGGCGCCCATCCGTAGGGCATAAAGCCATTGCTCGGAATTATCTCTGAGGGATTGAAGTGTACGAATATGAGCACGAGTATGGTCAATACCGGTATTATCACCTTGACCCAGGTCAGTCCCTGGTTGGTTTTACCCATTATATGTACGCCTGCGTAATTCAGGAAGAAGAAGGCGATCATGAGGATCATTGCTATAAGCGTCCCGATGCCTGTCATTATGCCGTTGGCAATTAGTGCGGGCTTGGAAACATAACTGGCTGCGTATGTGACAACAGCCTCCGCTTCTATGGCTGGAACTGACACTGCGCTGAGGAAGTAAGCCCATCCGAATAGAAATCCAGCGAAACTTCCATGGGACAGATGACCATACCTTACGATCGCTCCGGACCTTGGTATCATTGAACCTAACTCAGCGTATACAAGTGCTATGAATATCACGATTATACCACCAAGTACCCAGGCCAATATAGACGCTGGCCCTGAGAGTATAGAGGCAGCATAGGCCGCGAACAACCATCCTGAACCTATTATTCCGCCGACGCTCAGCATCAGCAGATCCCATGTGGATAGGGCTTTTCTCAATTTTCTATCCTCATTTTCCACATAGGATATATTTGTATCCTGAATTGGGCTACTTTGTTCTCCCATACAATGAATATGATTTTATCAATATATAAAATTTCGCGTTAATTGCTAATTCATAGAACTGTTCAGATATAGAAATATGCCATTTATATTAGTATGTTTCTGCTGTAGATAATATGAAATATA
>NZ_QJSM01000007.1 GCF_003205235.1 Thermoplasma sp. Kam2015
AATATATTAAAAATTTAAGTTATAAAAATAACAAATATAGAGAAGTTCATAATATCACCTAGAGCCTGTAGAATTTTGCATTCTCAGGCATGACAAATCTACAGTTTTTGAAAAAGTTAAATATCATTAATTCAATATATCAAAGTATGACACCAAAACTGGAACTCAGGAATATCAATAAAGCCTACGGCAAACTGAGGGTGATATCAGATCTATCCATCACAATTGAGAAAGGTGAATTCTTTGTTATTTTAGGCCCATCCGGCACGGGAAAATCAACCCTTTTGAAGATTATAGTTGGAATTGAGCAACCAGACTCGGGAAAAATTTTCATAGATGGGAAAGATGTTACAAAATTACCCCCAAACAAGAGAAATATAGCTATGGTTTTCCAAAATTATGCTCTATATCCAAACATGAGTGTTTATGATAATATTGCCTTCCCGCTAAGGATGAACCATTTCAGGAATATACCCAGACGTGTACATGAAGTGGCGCAAAAGCTGGGTATAGAAAACTTACTTGATAAGAAGGTTACTCAAATAAGTGGAGGACAACAGCAAAGGGTAGCTTTGGCAAGAGCGATAGTACGCAATCCTGCATTGTTTCTGCTTGATGAACCCCTGAGCAACTTGGACGCTAGGGTCAGATACGCTGCAAGAAATGAATTGAAGAAAATTCAGGAAGAACTCGGGCAGACATTTCTCTTCGTCACTCACGATCAGAAGGAGGCTGAAGCGCTTGGTGATAGAATTGGAGTTCTCCACAATGGTAAATTTGAGCAGATAGGATCATATGATGAACTGTATAACGATCCAAAGACAATTTGGGTTGGTGATTTCATAGGCGATTATCCTATGAATTTCATAGGCAATATGGGCTTTCGACCAGAATGGGCCACAGTTACAGATAAGGGCGAATACCAGGCCAGAGTGGATTCTTTGGAATCTGTTGGCGGAACCTATTTCCTGCACTGCATGGGTCCGGAAGATTCACAGTTGATTCTCAAGGCGGAGAAAAAATACAATGCAGGCGATATTATAAATTTCAACATAAATAAGTATAAGGTATTTGATCAATTGGAAAATCAAATTCAATGACCTTTTTTAAAAATTCTCGGTTCAATAATTTAATA
>NZ_QJSM01000008.1 GCF_003205235.1 Thermoplasma sp. Kam2015
ATTCCTTGGCGGGATCGCTGCCAATGCAATTAACCTTTATTCTAATTCTCTGGCGTTTCTTTCAATAGGATTTAGGTCAGAGAGATGGGTGGCCATCATCGTTGCATCCATATGTGGCATAATCATTATTCCATAAGGAATAGAGTTTAAGTTTTAAATTATGGTTTTGCAATACATATAGAATAGATCAATTTATCGCCATTGCGCAGAATAATAATTATAAAGCGGTGTATTTAAGACATCTTCAAAGTTCATGGCAAACATATTCCTTATCTTTTCCCGATTTATGGATCCTATAGGTATCAGAAAAAAATAGGATCAGTTTAAAAAAAGTTAGAGGTTTGGGGGGAGCAGTAATTCTCCTTCTTCGGACAAGAGATACACGGACTTCTCTCAACGAATTTATTTATAAATTGTCTTCCCACATTCTTTTGTATCATCCACGATAAACAAGTTTACGATGCTTGAGCGGGATCGATGAGATCCGAATTCACGCCTGTGGAGATCGATTTTATCATTGAAGCAGGAATATCCGAAGCCTCAGCTGAGGATCAGCTCACTGAATTGCTATTTTGAGGCTTCTTCATTTTCTTCAAAAAAATCAACTATGCTCCGGTCGGGATTTGGACCCGAGTCGGGGGATTGAGAGTCCCTAATGCTTGGCCGGACTACACCACCGGAGCTTTGAGGGAAATTTCATTTAGACATTTATTCTTTTTGATTGGCAATCCGCATGAATGATGCACCGCCTTTCAAAGCATAAATATATAATAATGCGGATAGAAACACAAATGCCGCCATCGTGAATATCTTCATATTCTGAAATTCCTTGGAATAAACAAATGAACCTGCAAGTATGAGTATTAGATACATGGGTAGCCACATTCCGTATCTCATATCGATCTTTCCTAGCCCCTTCTCCTTAAACAAAATCAGCAATATCGGAATGAGAAACAACGCTATTATCACTACTATCTTGGTGAATGGCGTTATGAAGGCTATCAAACCAGCCAGCACAAACACCACAGGCTGCACTATACCATATAAACCCTTAAGCGTGCTATCTCTACCCGGAACTTTACGAAGAACACCTGAGGATGCGGCTGGACCAATAAATGATATCAGAAGAAGCACACCGAGCGCCTCTATTATTGAATGCCAGTTTTTGAGTGTAAGCAGTACCACTGCAGATATTGCAAAATTAAAAAGCAGTGCGACTCTTGGAATACCGCTTTTGTTATCAACATTGACGAAAAATGATGGCATGAATCCGTCCTTCGCGAGCGCATAGGTTGCTCTGGAATTGGAGGCTATTGCAGCCATGGAGGATCCGCTTGGAGAATAGATGGAATCAGCGATTATAAGTGAATAGAGCCACATCATGTTGAAATACATCGCAATATCGGCAAATGGTGATGAGAGGAACAGATCCGCCCAACCATGAGCCAGCAATCCGGAAGGAATGGAACCGATGAAAGATATTTCCAGTATTATGTAAAATACGAGCGAAAACACTATGACCAGTATCAGGGCGATGGGGCCATCTCTAGCTGGTCTTTTTGCTTCGCCGGCAAGATTTATCACAGCTTGGAAGCCCAGATATGAATAAATTATACCGGCTGAGACTATGGCCGCAAGTATGGATGATGGCCCGTAGGGAACGAAACCGTAAGCGGTAAAGTTATGAAATTTGAAGGTCAGTAAGATGAGCGTAAGCATGGTTATCGTTGGGACGACTATCTTTAGCGCGGTCAATCCATTGATTATACGGGCAAAGGTCCTGACTCCGTAATAATTTACAAGCACAAACAGAAACATGAATCCAATGGCTATTGCAAGCCCCTCTGACGTCAGTGAACCATCAATGAATATGCCATTGACGTATGAAGACATGTATTCAACAAGCGCGCTGGCCTCGCTGGGCGGATTCATAGTATATGCAAGCCAAAGAGCCCAGCCTGTGATAGATCCTGCGATCTTTCCATGGGTATACAGTGGATATCGAACCATGCCACCGGCTTCTGATCTGAAACTCATAAGATGGGAAAATGTCAACCCAACCAGCAATACCAGTATGCCTCCGATGATCCATGATATGATAGACGCTGGGCCGGCAGCTCTGGCGGCATAAAGCGGGGCAAACAGCCATCCTGACCCGATCACCCCGGTTATGCCTATCATGAATAGATCAAGTATCCCGAGCTCTTTCCTCAGCTTTCGATCCTCTTCGACGTATCTTCTCTCGTTGATGTATTTATTACCGTAGTTGCCTGGAGTCGTTCCGTCCATTTCTACTGTCGATGAAATTTTCATATAAAATTCTTATGATGTATGCAAAGGCATGCATTGTATTACCGCGATTCATAAAATATAACGACAATTCAGCAGAGCATAATGTCTGACCGTACATGGATTGCCGATATTGAATAAGCATCATCGCCTCGCCACTGATCTCATCAGCCTGTTTCCTATGATTACAATGCTGATAGAAGCAAATATGGCTATTGTAAGCACAGGTGACCATATCATAACCGGATCATGCGGATTTCTGTATATCAGAAGCGTGCCCATCACCGGTGCAAGCGGCGAAATGAAACCGCTTATCAGCTGTGCAGATCCGAAGTATTCGCCACGTCTGTCCTCTGGTGCGATTTTTGAAATTATGGAATTAGTAACCGGAGCAAGTATGTTTTCGCCTATGGTTATAAGGACTATATCAAGACCAAGGAGGATTATGCTATGTATGAAGGCGAGGATGAAGAAGCCAATTCCGTACACTATGGTTCCAAGAGCCAGCTGATTGAAACCGTTGAATCTCTCTATGGCGCGTATTATTGGCATCTGCAAAGCTATTACGGTTATTCCGTTTATGGAGTAAAGGATACCTATCATGCTGTTCGGAATCATGTATATGACTGAGAGGAAGAGTGTGAGCGTTGTGCCCCACTGCCCAGATACGAAGTATGTAACGCCGATCAGCGCAGCAACTATGATAAAATACCTATCAGAAAAGGGCACATTGAAACGGCCCGTACTTGTTCTGAGCTTACCTGTCTCATTCACGAGGAAGTAGTAGAGAAGAAATTCAACTATGGCTCCACCAGCGCCGAATATGAAGATGTAAAAATACGAATAATCGGCGAGAAATCCACCAATGGCTGGGCCGGCACTGAACCCCAGATTGCCGGCTATGCGCAGGATGCCAAATGAACCGGTTCTCTCCCCTATACTCGTTACATCTGAGACTATTGCATTGTCCGCTATCCACTGTATGACCGATATGGGTTCTATAGTCAGGAACTCCGCCATGATCACCATGACTTTTGCACGGTACAGGATAGAGAACGCAGTTATCATCATTAGCGCAAAGAGGAATATAGGTATCGCCAGCGATATTTTTCTCCGGCCGAGAGTGTCCACAAGATTACCACCGTAAACTGAAAACGGAAGTGCTATGATCGCTGTCAGAAGGAAGAGTACTCCGCTAACGTATACTGGAAGACCTCTAATCTCCGTGAGGTACACCGGAATAAATATCCAGATCTGAGATCTTGCAAGGACCCTTATAAACTGGGCTCCTGACACTGCCTGCATCTGCTTTCTGATAAGGATAGATCTGTACGTAAATGATGTCTCCGGCAAAAGTATACCTTCCGCGGTAATTGCCAGAGATGGTATAATCGTTGCGCACGATGCGTTCAGCTATTTCAGAATTTCATGGATTCATTTGTGCGTGCTGAAATGATCGATGAACCAGTATCTGCTTTCAGCGGGGCACAGTATCATGGTGTTTGGCGTGACACCAGTCATCTCTATATTTTCCATTATCTCCCTATGCTTGTTCTCCCAGGTGAGAACCTCAAGATCCGGAAACATCGCGTATGTAAGCTTGTGTTTGGCTCTGAACAGCGAATCGGTAACCTCCGAGTTCACTGTGCCTGGATCTTTCCAGTAACCCTCGAGATATGAATTCAGAGTCGTGTTCATTATATCCAGCACATTAAATTTTATAACGAACTCTGGCGAAGATCTGTTTTCCTCCACATACTTCTGGTAAAGGTCCCTGTATTTTTTCTCATCGACTCCCCTGAATGATACCTTGTCTGCAAGCAGATCCTCGCTCATAAGTTTCTTTATTTCTTCGCCGTAAAGGCCATGGTCGTAATCGTAATGGGTGAGATAGGTCACGTATATCCTGCTTGGGTTCATTGAGAGTATGTACCGCAACATAGCGTTATAGCTGTAGCCCTCTATTTTTTCATGGGCTTTACCGATGGTTGCCACAAAAAACATAGTTGTATAGTTGAACTTATTATAAAGATATTAGCGAACATATGGATATCGTATGCAAAAATATTCAAACATTTATATCTTATTCTTATATTATCATTGCTGTATAGCTATGGTTATCAAACGAATACGAAAAAAAGGTATAAAATAGAATATTTCCATACCGGAATCGTTGTCGTCGAAGTACAGGATCTCTAGATACAGCACGCTGATACTTGTCATAGCAATCGTTGCAATCATAGCCTCATTGACAGCCTATGGCGGTATATGGCCTCCGGCGTCTGTTGTTGAATCCGAGAGCATGCAGCATTCTAATAGATGGGAATTTGGAGTGATAAATACTGGGGACATAGTGCTGTTGAAGAAGGTTCCTGACCCGGTGAAGAACGTTATAACATACGTTGTTGGAAGAGATATAGGGTATAAGACCTATGGAGAGTACGGAGATGTTATACTCTATACCGCGCCCAATGGAGAGGTTATAATACACAGAGCCATGTTCTATCTGTCATGGAACAACGGCACTCCGGTGGTCTACGGATACCATAATCAGAGTTGGATCAGCGTTACCAAGAGTTACGTGATAATCTACGACTGCAGTTACAACGGAAGAAACCTGTACGTGAATCTTCAGGGACTCCAGGGGGAAGACGGATTCATAACCGTCGGCGATCATAACCTTGCCACATCAACATTATTTGTGGCAAAGTACGATGCATACATCGCAGCGGATCAGAATATATTCGGCTATCCCCCAGTGAAACCGCAAAATGTGGTTGCAGTCGCATATGGACAGATACCATGGCTCGGACTCATAAAGCTAAATATAATGCGCCTATACGGAGAATGGCCCTACTACAGTGAAGTGCCGGAGTACGCCTATGATTATTTATTTATAACGCTGTTCACAATATTTGTGCTGCCTTATATCTCATATTATTCTTATAAAAAATTAAAAAAATGAGGTGTTCAGACTTTTATCGTCGGCTGGCCCTCATGCCAGTTAACCGGGCATAGCCCGCCAGACTGCAGTGCCTCGAGTACTCTGAGAGTTTCCTCAGTGCTCCTGCCCACGTTATCATCCGTTATCACAACATACTTCACAATGCCGTCCGGATTGATAATGAACAGGCCCCTCTGGGCGTTTCCAGTCTCCTCATTGTATACATCGTAAGCTCTGGCTATTATGCCCTTCCTGTCCTCGATCATGGGAAACTTTGCCTTCGCAACTCTCTCATCGTGCTCTACCCATGCCTTGTGGACGTAGACTGTATCCTCGCTTACTGACATTACCTCGGTGTTCTTCTTCTTGAACTTCTCATAGTCCTCTGCGAAACCCTCGACTTCTGTTGGGCAGACGAATGTGAAATCCGCAGGATAGAAGAAAAGTACTACCCATTTTCCTCTGTAGCTGCTGAGTCTAACTTTTTTTACTTCACCATTTACAAAGGCATTAGCCTCGAAATCAGGTGCCGCTTTATTTACAAGAGACATAATGGTATATCACTAGGTTGTTTATAATAATTATCATCTGATTGTTTTTAAAAATAATATTTATTAATTAAGCTGATAATATAGTTATAGATAAAAATTATCCGCCCAAATGCGATAAGCGATGATATACCAAACGCAATCCAATATTATACGGATATAGAGGCAAGCGAATGCGATCCATCTCCGAATGCCTCTTCGCTCAATGACTGACATCAGTACGAGAGATACTAATATATACCTCTGACTACCTATGAGGACGAGAGCGTGTATAGATGATGATCGACGACAGCAAGATCAGTTTTGTCATTCCCACAATCAACGAAGAAGGTACGATAGGATCGGTGATAGATGGGATAAGATCGGATTTCAAGAACTCCGAGATAATAGTGGTCGATACCAATTCCACCGACAGAACGAGGGAGATAGCGAGATCAAAGGGCGCAAGGGTTATAGAGGAACCGAGACGCGGCTACGGTAGAGCCTATCAGACCGGTATTCCAGCTGCATCTGGTGAAATCATAGTCTGCA
Source organism: Thermoplasma sp. Kam2015 (assembly GCF_003205235.1). Taxonomy (NCBI): domain Archaea; kingdom Methanobacteriati; phylum Thermoplasmatota; class Thermoplasmata; order Thermoplasmatales; family Thermoplasmataceae; genus Thermoplasma; species Thermoplasma sp. Kam2015. Next base: position 6,313 of record NZ_QJSM01000008.1, read on the forward strand.
TGGATGGCGATGGAACCTATCCTACAGACATAGTGAAACCGCTGATCGAAATTCTCATACTTGATAGGGTTGATTTCATCTCCTGCGACAGAATCACCTTCAGGACAAGCACCAACTATACCACGCTCCATTATGTGGGGAACATGGTTCTGAACATCACAATACGCATACTCTTCAAGGTGAGGATGGTTGATTCTCAGAGCGGTATGTGGATATTCCGATCGGATCTCTACAGGAAAATGAAGAATCTGGGTAATGGCATGTCGTTCTCGCAGAATATAAAGATAGAGGCCGTTAGACACGGTGTCTTCATAGAGATACCCATAAGATACGGCGTCAGGATAACAAAGCCAAAACTCAAGACATGGCATGACGGTTTCCACAATCTCTTCGCTTTGTTTGTGAAGCGTGTGTCGGAATGATCACTTCAGTACCTTGATATAGCCCATGACAGTCAACGATATTGCCGGTATGGCCAGCGCATAATCATAGAGAGATGCGCCGGTGATGGACATCACGGACAGTATCAGGAATGATATCAGTCTTCCAGAAACAAGGTAGTATTCTCTATTTATCCAGTAACCGGAGGAGTATTCTATTCCGTCAAGGAAATTCATGAAGCTTGACATTGCGGCGTTGCCCAGTGGCGTCATGAGAAATGTTATGATACCGGAAGCCACGAACACCGCTGCCACAGCATATGATCCATCTATAAGATAAAGAAACGATGAAGCAATCACAGAGGCTATGAGCATCCTGTATGATGAACAGATCCACTTCTGCATGTACATCGAGGAGATGTTTGAGGCTATGACGACAAGAGCCGCATATGTACCAAAGAATCCAACGAGCAGATAGTCGTGCGTCAGGTAGAATATGTATATGGGCACAAATGTTGTGATCACTATTGTCAGCATATTCGACAGCAGGAAGAATATCTTGAAACGCATGTAATCTGGATTTCCTATCATCGTGTCCCTCAAACCGAAGCTCATCCTCTTCTCACCGTTCTCCCTTATGCTCATGGCGATTAAGCCAGCGACGATGAGGAGTGCAGCAGAGATGATGAAATCTATCCTGTATCTAGCTATGCCTGTGCCATGTGCCTCCGATACTATGAACCCAGCAAATAGAGGCGCAACAAGCCCAGCTAAGCTTGAGATTGCAGAGTTTGTGGATAGGAAGTTGAACCTGTTCATCTTCCTCGTTATGGCCTGGCTCAACGTATTGTTGCCTGCCCAGAACACGCCCGATGGAATGCCATAAAGAAGTCCGAAGGCAAAGGGAACATAGAACGGCCCCTTAACGAATACCATGCCGAAAATTATGAGGGATCTAGCGATGGTGCCTATGGAAAACAGCGTTCTGGCATTTGTCGCTCTGAGGAGATATCCAGAGACCACGAACATCATAGTCTGTGTTGACTGGATGGCTGCCTGATACTCCATGACGCTGAGTATGCTGAATTTCGTAAAGAAGAGTATGTTGACGAATATCCCGAACATACCGTTGGCAAAGGCGAAAAGATTGTACGAGACGTAGTATCTGACCAGATCGGATCTGGCCATCGATCTCCCAGGTCTTATCTTGGATTTCTGATTGTTCAGATTCAATTGCCGTCTAAATGATGCGCATAGATCGCTTGTATATAAATATGCTCAGGTACGTACCATTATCTTTGCATGATGAGCGAAACAGAGACAGAGATGCTAAATTTAAATACACCCTACAGATCTTTCTTTATGCTCTTCAGGAAGAAGTCTGACCAGAAGAAGAATGACGGAAGGGTCAGATACATAGACCTTGCCAGATACCCTCCAGAGAACTCTCCGGAGGATCAGAAGATGGTCAAGGTTGCCGAGATATACACCTATGAGGATCTGCTTGAAGCCAGCCGTTTTGTTTACAACGGAAATATTCTGATGGTTGACGTATCTGGTGTAACAGACGACGTTTCCTCAAGGAGAATAATGGAAAAGTGCGCAAGCATAGGCAAGGAGATCAACGGCGATGTGGCGAAAGTATCAAAGAACATGATAATGATCACTCCCAACGGAATAAAGATAGATAGGGAAAAATACAGAGGGAGCATGAGCCTAGTTTAGGGGCCTCAGATCGATGGCCTTGATCTCGCAGTGAAAAGCTTCTCCCCGCGGTATATCTTCAGGATTATGATCATGCCTATCGTGATGACCGTAGAGGCCATAAGATAATCGGCAGAATATCCGAAGAGAGTTGTCACCTCGCCCGATACAAGGCCTCCAAATATCTGACCAACGCCGAGAAGGGAGTTGTACAGCCCTATAGCTTTGCCTCTCGTCTGCTGCGTGGCATTTCTAGATACATAGTTCGTCTGGCTCACACTGATTATGCTCCATATACCCCCGAGGAATGAATATATCCCAACGGCTGAGATTATTGCAATATCTCTTGACGTTATACCTGGTATTAGAGCGGAAAGGCCGAATATTATTATCCTTGCTGTGACCGCAAGGAAGAGTGCGGTTTTGCCGCCTATCCTTTCCACTATGCGCCCGGAAAAGATAAACGAAACGGTAGAAAAAGCTGAGTTGAACATGTACATTAAGAATATCAGGGTATTGTTTGCGCCGAAATTTATGACCATTACCGGGTATGGAACAAAGAAGATCTGGAAACCGAACATCAGGAAGGCGGTCATAGCTATGAACATGACAAGGTTTCTGTCTAACCTGTGCCCGTTATTCTTTCCGTTCAATCGCATGAAGTGTATGACTGCTGTAGGAAAATACCGCGTCCTCTCTATAACACGGAAGGTATTTGCCGGTATGGCATTTCTGTTAAGGTTTCTGGATGGCTCATGTATGAACTTAAGCGCCATAATGCCTGCTATTAGATAAATCATCGATGAAACTATGTACACATACGGAAGCGCCGAAGGCCTGTAATAGAATGTTATCAGTGCCGTTCCTAATCCTAGCCCCAGAACGGAACCGATTCCAGAGGTCATGCTGAATTTTGATATGATTTGGGGCCAGACTGATCGATCGTTCTGCTCAAGGAGCATGATGGTGGAAACGGGTACGCTCGCCATCGCAACAACCTGAAAAGCTATGAGTATGGCGAGGTACTGATAAATATCCCTGACAAAAACCACTGGCAAGAATGATACGAACGCACCGAAGAAACCAATCAGGACAAATATCTTTCTCTTCGATACAGAATCAGAAAGATCACCCCAGAATATAAGCGCAGGTACCGAAGCGGCTGATGAAACTGCCGATGCAAGGCCAACGAAGAAGACGTTGGAATGAAGATAAACGACCACAAAAAGCGGTATCATTGGGTTTGTGATGCCAGAGGCCATGCTGGACATCAGATAGCTAATGAACCACCTGTTATCGGGCAATACATCACGAATTTGAGGAATATCTGGGCACTATATAATCGTTCCCTGCTTATGAACGCTTTGAAAAATTATGAATATGCTGATATACGGAAACATTTGCTATCAGACCGATCGGTGATTTCACTTGTATAACAGGAATGAAGAATATATTTTCCAGATCCTGAATTTCGGTTTTCATGAATGTAAAAAATTCAATTTTTTGCGGGAAGCAGTGGATGTCCAAATACACGGTGATGAGACATACATGGTGCAAACTCTTCAGCAGAGGGACGCTGATGCATGCCGATCTGAATGCGTATCACATCATGATAAAAGTGACGCTGCCTGATCTTTTGCCGAAGGGAAAGGTATCGTGTTATACCGGGGGGAGTTTGAGCATCATGGAAGTTATAACTTCTAAAGATGAGTGCTTAAAACGTTAACAGGAACCATAATATTCTAACATGTTCCATAGATAATCTCTGCAGCATGGATCGCTACCAACTTTTTTAAATCCGTATATGATATGCTTTTTGTGTTATTGATAATTGGAGATTTCATAGCCTTTGTCATAGCAATAGTAATCACGCTGATCATAGCTTCAGTTCCGGTGTGGCTGGCTGGTAAGATCGTTTCCAGAAGATCAACCTTCGGGCAGGCCATGGCTGCAACGCTGCTTTCACTCATAATATTTTACATATTCTTCTTCATATTTTCTCTTTTCACTCCTTTTATAGGCGTCATATTCGGTTTTATAGGATCTCTTTGGGTATTTAAAGAGGTTTATAGTATAGGATGGATCGATGCTCTCTCGCTCGCCATAATCGCCATCTTTATAGCCGTGATAATCTCGCTGCTGCTTGGGGTGTTCCTCTTTCCAGTCATACATATCGGTATAATAAGGGGACACTTCATTGGATCTCCATTCATTAGAGGTCAGCTTTGGATCAACTGAACCGCCCGGATCGGTGAAGAAATAGAATCTTTCTATTTATAGAAAAGTTAGGGGTTTGTGGGAAGCAGTAAAGCTCTCTTCAGACATGCGATACACTGACTCCTCTCAATGGAAATATTCATACATGGTCTTCCTAGGTTATGGTTTCTGTTAACCATGTTAACATCCACCTTTGGAAGTTATCATCTCTTTGATGCTTAAACTTCGCGGGTATAACCCAATACCCTCTATCCCGTCAAATGCTTCAGGGATTGCCTTTC
>NZ_QJSM01000009.1 GCF_003205235.1 Thermoplasma sp. Kam2015
ATCAATTGGAAAATCAAATTCAATGACCTTTTTTAAAAATTCTCGGTTCAATAATTTAATATATATTATAGAATTTACATTCAAATGGAAGTATGATTATTTATTGAGAACAATATTTAAATATGATGATTTGAAATAACGTTGTGATAGACATGACGGAAAGCCAAGACTATGAGGAAAAGAAAAAACCATGGGGATGGATAGTGGCCATAGTATTGGTCGCAATAGTTGCATTCTCTGCTGGCTATTTTCCATTTCATTCCACTAAGACAACAACTTCAAGTGTGGTGAATATAGAGTTCTACGAAAGCGTGGCAGCATCCGAGGCAAAGTTCATCAATGATACACTCATTCCGCAGTTTGAATCAGAATATCCTGGCATACATGTTACGTTCGTTAACGTAGGGAGTGAAGATGTTTCGAAGGATATACTTGCTCTTGAAGCATCCGGGCATGTTGGCCCAATAGTAGCAGGTCAGGACAACCTTGAGATAGGTCAACTTATATACAGTTCGCACGGAAATGTTCTTATGAATCTCACAGCTATGGCTCCAGCGCTGATGCCATCCAGTCTGATACCTGCAGCCTCTAATCTCGTAGAATATGAGCAGAAAGTTTTCGGAGGGATCTACTTCTTCCCATTCAGAGGCAACGTGCCACTTGTATTCTATAACAAGACTGAATTTGCTAAAGCTGGTATATCAGCACCACCCGCCAACTATACTCAGCTCTTGAACGATGCGAAGGCTATAAAAAGCGCTACGGGACAGAACGCAATAATGATACAGGGAGCCTCCACCAATGGAGGTCATACCGGCTCCAGCACAGCTACGGAGATGTATCAGATGATGGTTCAATTCGGTGGCAATCCGTTATATCTCAACGATACTGGGGATATACATGCTGTGCAAATGCTTTACAATCTCAGTGCTTATTTCAGCAAGGACTTCACAACAGGCTATTGGGGATCCTATAGGGGTCTTGCTGTGGGTAATTATTCCATACTGGATTATCAGTGGCCATACGTGTATAATATATTGACAGCTTCACCGTATAATATGAACAATACGACTCTCGGCGTATACCCAGGCCCTGCCGGCCCTGTAAATGGAAACCATGTACTGGGTGGTGATGTACTTTTCATTCCGAAGGGTGCTACAAACATCCCAAGCCTGGAGGCATTCATAAGGTTCCTGCTGGGCGCCCAGGCACAAAGAGAAACACTGCTCAATCTCTCTTGGGTGGCGATAAACCAGAATGCATACAGGAATCTACCGAAGAGCGAATCTGTCATATTCACGGCACTCGAGCAGGCAATAGCCACAGGCGTGTTCCTCAGAAATCCGACCCCCTGGATAACAGAATGGCAGACCATATTCTGTCAGGATGTATTTAACCCAGTGTTTGTTACACATATCAAGGGCTACAGCGATATACCAAGTCTGCTGAGTTACGCTCACAGTCAGATGTATGACTACATTGAGGCAAACTACGGATCCGCTAACGCAACGCTTTACAACAATCCAGACGCATATGCACCGATATCTGTATAAACTTTAGAAAAATAAGGTATATATGGTAAGATGGAAAGATGAATGGACAGCATACGTTCTTATGCTGCCCGCAATTATTTATGTTCTATACCTAGCGTTTATTCCTGCCTTAGAAGCCGTATATGGTAGTTTTCACACGGCTAGTGGGGAGCTATCAACTTACAATTACAGATTCGTCCTTTCCACATTTGGTACCTCTCCAATAATAAATACGTTCGTAGTCACTGCTTCAGCTCTTCTCCTTCAATTCACCGTTGCCTTCATGGTTGCGTCATTACTTTCAAAACCTTTCAGAGGAAGAGGGATATTCTCTGCCATATTCCTGATACCTTTTGGTGTCGCAACAATAGTTACAGGCGTGCTATTTCACGATATATTCTCCACTTTTGGCGGATATGCAAATACTGTTCTTTTGGATCTGCATCTAAAGCCTGTGGACTGGACAGGATCCTATGGTACATCATTGCTCGTTCTTATACTTGCAGACTCATGGAAAAACACCCCCATAGTTACGCTGGTCCTCCTCTCCGGTATGGTGACGATACCAAGCGATCTCTACGCCCAAGCTATGGTAGATGGTGCGGGTCCCATATCGAGATTTTTCCATATCACCGTGCCGAACATGCTAGGGTTCATTGCAATAGCACTTATGATAAGGGGCATAAGCGAATTCAATATATTTGCGATGGCGCTTCTTCTGTTTCCGCATGAATTGTTGACAACGATGACTTACGCCCTGTTTGACACCGTGAATGCATATCCGGCAGATGCAGGTGCTACCATTCTGCTGGCCTTCGTTCTTGTGTTCGCCGCTCTTGTTATGTTCATGAGATCGAGGCAAGGTAAGGTGAGTTCAAATGGTAAGTGAGTATAAGGGGCCACGATCTAAATATTATTTCTACATAGGAGGAGCGATATTCTCATTCATAGTGTTAATACCTCTTTATTTTCTCGTCATAATAGCATTTGCCAGCCCGTCTCAGACACTTGGGGCATACTATCCGCCATTGATACCGACAAAATTCACTCTTGATAATCTAAGGGCGGCCTTCTCGGGATATGGATCTATACTGATAGCCGCATTCTATAAATCCCTTGAAACGGCTTTTATAGTTGCCTCTATCGCAATACTGCTGGGTTTCCATGCCGCCTATGGGCTTACAAAGATACCGTACAGAATAAGCAATCTAATTTTGGGGCTTTTGTTTTTTTCAACTATGATACCATCTCTAACAATAGCCATACCCATCAGTAGTACATTTATAAAAATTGGCTTATATGATTCGGCCCTTGGACTGGCTCTTGCTCAAGAGCTGGTGGTTCTTCCCCTCACCGTCTTTCTGATAACCGGATCTTTGGAATCAGTTCCAAGAACGCTTGAATATCAGGCTAGAGTTGATGGCGCTACCTTCATACAGGCTTTATATCGAGTTATATTCCCACTTGCAGTTCCCGGTGTGGTTGCCGCATTTCTCCTGTCATGGCTAATGTCGTGGGACGAGTTCACTTTCGCGGTTATAATATCGCCTGTTCATCCAACACTTCCTATACTCATATATCTGGAAAGCACTGCCAGGGGGAACATATTCACTGGAACTGTTTTTGCCTTGCTAGTCACCATACCAGTTATAATATTGACAATAATTCTTTCTAAATTCCTGAGAGGCAGTTATATGTCAGCCGGAATCACAGGTTAATTTTCATTTTTTCCTATTTAATTAATATATTCATAAATTTTTATGTTGTAATTATTATGACAGTTATAGGTTGGATGGTACATGATATACATGGTAGTGGCATTCATGGTCACCATAATATTCGCTGTTGTTCTATAGAAAAGCTTGAGTTCGGAAAAATATGATAAAACTCAGATATCCGGTGATAAGATGCGCAGGGTCCAAAGGAAAAAGCTCATTAATATAATTTTCTGATTTGTCATCTAAGATATACTCAAGATGGAATAAAACAAGATCTGAAGCTGTTCGGATCCCATACATTAATGTGATGCCTGCGATCTAACTATATAAGATATAGCTCTCGCCAAAGCTCGGCACTTTCCTGCCAGTATATTTGCAGACAACATGTGGGGAAGGTTTTATGACGTGAATTTTTTTGGGCATAACTCATGACAATGCATCTGATTATCTGGATCTAATCCGCATTGATCACAACTGATCGTCCATTTACTTTTTTGACCTCTATTGCAACATTTGCAGTGGATAATAATTCCCTGTGGTGTGATATTATTATCACCTGAGGTATCACCGATGCATCCTTTAGGGTGTATTCGATAATATTGGAAAGGCTATTCCTCCTCTCTTCGTCCAGAAATGCGGTAGGCTCGTCAAGTATCAGCAAACTGAGATCCGTATTGAGGAACTGAGCTACCGCAACCCTTATGGCGAAAGCCACAGCTGTTTTCTCACCACCGCTGAGGGAGTCTATGCCCTCTGGCACACCTCCCCTGTACACGGTTACATTGAAATCCTGATCGATGGATATATCGTCAAAGTCCAGCTCGAAACTTGAGAGATAATCTCTGGTTCTGGAAGTCAGGTAATCTGAGACGTTCTGTCTTATCATTGCGGGAACGCCATTTTTTCCGAATGCCTCTCTTATCTTCTTAACATCCTCTATGGCCTTGGCGATCCTCTTCATCTGATCTATCTGCCTATTCCTGCTGGATATTTTTTCTTTCGTTTCCGTGACGGTTCTTTTCATCGTCTCAATGCTCGATTCTAGGCTGTAGATAGTTCTGTTTGAACGGGCAATTCTGTCATCAAATCCCCTGACCTTCTCCTCAGCCTGCTTCACCCTCAGGGAAAGATCCTCTCTCTTCTTTTCTGCCTCATCCATTCCAGAGGCCCTTGATCTGAGATCCCGTATCTTTATCTCGAGTTCATTTTTCTGCTTCTTCAGATCCTCGGCCTTTCTGACCTCTGTTTCTAGATTCTTGACATCCTCCTCAAGTTTACTCAGATAGGACGGCGTATAGGAATTGATGTCCGGGAATTCCCGTTCCACGGATCCCATCCTTTGCTCAATTTCCTTTATCCTTTCAAACATATCATCTTTCTCTTTCCTGAGGGACTCAATGTCTCCAATATTTTCAACAACAGCTTTTGCGCTTCGCCATTCATTGTCCCTGTCCCTGAGCTCCGAAACGTCGATCGATCGGTATTCTTCATCAAGCTGAAGGTATTTTTTGTTTCCTTCCCCGAGATCTTCCATCGCTTTTACATCATCGGCGATCTGTGAATTCAGGTCATCGATCTGCTTCTCAAGAGTGGAGTATTCCCTGATTTTTCCACCTCCTAAATATTCTTCAAGTCTTCTGAGCCCGTCGATTCTGTCTCCAAGTTTCTTAATTTGTTCTTCTATTCCTTCGATCTGATCCTTCTCTTTCCTGAGATCTTCAGCGTAGTGATCGTAGAGATCCTCCGTTTTTTTCTCTCCAAGATCTGTTCCGCATACCGGGCATACTTTCTGTCCCTTGAGAAGCTCCATATTTCTGCTTATCTCCTCTATCTTCTGCTTTGAGAGGCTCAATCCGGTCATTAGTGAACTTTTCTTGTTAGAGGCGTCGTCGATCTCCCTCCTCATTTCTTGGTATATGGAATCAAGTTCCATCGCGCTGACGAATGAAAGCCCGATTCTGCTGGATATCTCTGTACGGAGATCATTCAGTCTCTTTCTGTTTTGCTCCAGATTTTTTTTCTTCTTTTCGAGATCTATCCTGATTGATTCGTATCTGCTATGGGTATCACTTAATTTTTCGATCTCCTTCTTTATCTCCTCCTGTCTGGCCTGCCTCTTCTCGTACTCCAGATGATATGGCTCAAGTTCTCTGTATCTGCTGAAATTTTCCTCGTACTTCTCTATCTGATCATCAATACGCTTCATCGCCTTTTTATTCTCAATGATCTGCGCCTTGTCCGTCCAGTAGGATCTGATCCTGTCTCTGTTCTGGAAGACAGCTGAAGAAACGATGTTTTCATAGTTGCCTGTATAGACTGATATCTCATCAAGCATTCTTTCTATTTCCGCAAGTTTCTTCTCGTATTCTTCTGCACTTTGAAGATCACTTTTCATAGCCTTTATTTTAGTATCAAGCTCTATCAGTTCTTTGTTGAGTTTTGCGTACTCATCGTTTGCAGCATCTCTATCTTTCTGGAGATCCTCAATTATTGCCAGTTCCTCTGCCTTCCTCTTCTCCATGGTCGATATCTCTTCGCTGTATCGTTCAACGTTGGCCTCATCAGATTGATTCTCTGAAATCAGGTAATCAAGGTTAGTAATACTGCTCCCCATCTGGTTGATCACCTCTTTGAGAAGGTCATAGGTTTCCTCCAGCACGTCTATCTCAAGTATCTCATCGAGGAGCTGCTTTCTCTTGGCCGGATCACCAGATATGAGCTCATCCATCTCGCCCTGCTTTGAGAAGACGGAATTGAGGAAGACGTCCTTTCCCCTTATCATTATATTCTTTTCGATGTAATCGTTGGCGTCCTTGACAGATTGAGCAATGGGATATCCATCCACGAGTACAATGGCGTTGCTTTCCGGATTCTTGGATCTTCTGGTTATCGATCTCCTGATGATATAGGTGTGGCCGGCATGCCGGAATTCCATCTCAACCTCAAGATTCTTTGCCCCTTTCCTTATCATATCTTCAATCTTTTTTGTCCTTCTGTCCCCGAAGAGAGCAAACCTGATTGCATCTACAATGCTGGATTTCCCGGCTCCATTATGGCCAACGATCACGTTCACGCCTGTATCGAAGTATATCTCGCTGTCTTCATGCGAGAGGAAATTAGTCAGGCGTATCCTGTCTATTATCAATATAAAGCACCTCTATCTCCTTCATTATACCCTCAAGATCACTACTCTTCGTATGCTTCATTATCTTGATTGCAAGGTCCGCCAGCCTCTCATCCTTAAGATAAGCTGAAAAATAATCCCTGAGATCGGCACTATCAGTCCTTATTGTTGGTATCGTTGCATCCTTTTTTATTTTCGGTCTTGAAAATATAACGTTGTCAAACTGCGATATCTCCTGCATCACGGTTTCCATCGAGATATCACCGTGTATCTCCAGGCTGATCAGAGGCCTCTTTTCGTTCCCATCGTTCTTCACCGAAGATATAGATCTTCTTATATCGTCGATGTAACTTTCGGCATCGCTCTGAACCTTCAGTTGCGGCCTCACGCTCTTTAGCCTTATGCGCGTGAGATCAGCATTCCCGTTACTGATATCAACTATGTTGACGCTCTTACCTTGTTTCCGGAAGCCATTGATCTCATTCTCGCTCTTGATCTCAGTTGATCCTGCGTAGGATATCAGTGGGCCGGCCCTGCGCTCCATGAAGTCGTGGAGATGCCCCATGGCTATATAGGAAGATTTCAGCGGCAGATCGTTCAGCTTTGCCTCGCACTGTTCCGGTACGAAGAAAGGATCTATGGCCTGATGCGACATGATTACGCGGTTTTTATACCCCTCTTCGATGCCGTCTGCCTTTCTGTACTCTTCCATGAGCCTGGGCTTCATGTAGCCCTTCATGTTCGATATGCCGCCTATGAGCACATCCTCCCCGCCGAATCTTCTGACAGTGTATTCAAATTGATCGCGTCCCATGGCATGAACGCCAAGAAAATCGAATATGCCCGCTGCAGGTTCTCCATTGCGTCTCGGGCGATCATGGTCTCCGAATATGGAGAAGAAAGGTATATTCTTCGTATTCAGCTTCATTATGCCGTTCCTGAACTCCTTTATAGCCCTGTTCCCCGGGATCCAAGTGTCGAAAAGATCGCCGGTATGTATCACAAAATCCACACTGTTTTCCAATGCTATATCTATGGCCTCATGGAATGCGTCGTAGAAGTCCTGCTCCCTCTCCTCAATAACCAGTGATCTGTATCCTATATGCGTATCTGAAAAATGCATGAACCTGGGCATGGATCATCACTCAACTAACTTTCTCGTCCTCTCGATCAGGGTTGAGGGATCCCTCTGTTTCGCAGCCTCCTCCCTGGCTTTCCTGAGCATCTCGGTTATCTCGACATCCACTCCGCCTTCTTCGGTCTCCCTCTGCCTTATTTTTGCTATTGTCGGCATCTTCACTATCTCCCCAATTATTATGGCCTCACCTATATCAAGGGAAGGGAGATCTTCCATCAGCGAAGCACTCATGTTCTCGCTGCTCTCAAGTATGGCCTTCTGATCAACAGGATTCGTTATCCTCAGTATTATCTGCGAGTTGCACTGGCTCAGCACGTCCTGATCTATCTTGCCAGGCCTCTGTGTTATTATCGCAAGGAAGATACCGAACTTTCGGCCTTCAGCGGCTATCTTCTTGACCAGATCATACAGAAGCCTCGAAGCACCGTTTCCTCTGTTTTTCTCTGGTGGTGCAAAATTGTGAGCCTCCTCAATGAAGAGAAAAACTGGATATTCGAAGGAACCGGTGGTCTTCGCATCGTAAACCTGGCTTATGACCCTATATGCGAAGTAATTGGCCAGGCCCTGATCCAATCCAGAAAGGTCTATGACGCTCATGCGTGCAGGTGCAAGATATTCGCCTATATCCGTTGTTCTGTTCCCGAATATGCTCTTTATCCTTTTAAGGTACTTTATCCTCGGGGCGATACGGTGTTCCAGATCTATGCTGTCGCTCTTCTCTATGAATTCATCTACGTCCTTTCTTCCTTTGAGATTCTCCATGATCTTCTTAACCACGTTCGACTGCTGCACGTAGTTTTCATGTATTCCCATTATTTCACAGACCTCTTCATAGTTCAGATCCTGGAATCTTATTGTGAAATCATCGACCTTTCCAAGCCTGTCTGTATACCGGCCCGTACTCATTGGGGTACGGAATACTCTTATGCCGTCCCTGTAGATCGGATTCTGGCTGTTCTTCATGAGCACGTAGTCCGCATGCGGATCCAGAACAATTATGGATGCGCCCTTCTTCAGCAGTTCTTCCATTATCACACCCGCCGTATGGCTCTTTCCCGCACCGGTTTGTGCTATGATGGCCAGATGCCTCCTCAGTCCGTTTATATTGGCGAACACCCTGACGTCCGGCTGATCCGCCAGATGCCCGAGGAAGAGCGATCGGTCATCATCGAATTTCAGTATGCTCTCAAGAATCTCCCTTTTCGCCTTGTAAACAGGCTGTCCAGGCCTTATGAGATATCTTGACCTCGCTATCTTTCCGTCCCTGACGCTTCCTATGATCCGCACGATGCATATGTCGACATTCTCGTTCATCCTGTTCTCAGAGTATTTCCTGACGCTGTTGAAATCAATGCGGTCGTTGAGCAGATCGCTCTTCGAGACCAGGTCATCAACCCTTCCAAGCACTATGTCATCATATGCTTTTATGTATACATACTCCCACTTCTTTATCTGTATCTCCGGATCCACCACGAACGTGAATGATTCGGATCGGTTGTCTCCAACGGTGTATCCAATTTCATATTCTGATTCTTGCACGTCTTTCACCTCTGGTTTCGTAAAATGGAATTCCAACCACCCTTTCGAATTCCTTCAGGTATACGTTCTCCACCTCATTTTTCCTGAACTTGACCATGTTGTCTATATCAGACAGCCACAGATTATAGACCTTATAGCCGGTATAACCATACATCATGACCTTGAGCACCCTTTCGAACGTTACACTGCCCCCGATGACCTCGAACCTTATGGGTACATCCTCAATACGGGGCAGCAGATCCGACACCTTGATGTCGAATGCGGCATTGCCGATGTTCATACGCACATCTATGGGTCTCACGTATCCAGGTTTCTCTGCCATCGATTTTATTATGTAATGATCGAAGTGCCAGCTGTTTCTCTCGGCCTCCGTGACCGGACTCTGATCGGCCTCGCTCAGAAGGGTATCTCTGAGTATCCGCGATCTCGTCGATTTCGATACGAACACCAGCGTTGTCTTCTTCATGGCGGCTTCAAGAAGATTGCGGAGAACGATGCAGTAATCGTCATCACCGTTGAGCGAGGTCTGGTAGTCCTGGCACCTTGCAAGTCTGCCCATCAGCGAACCGTCAACGAATGATATATCCGGCGACTCCGCCTCAACCAGTTTCAGCAGTGATCGGTGTTCGGACGATTCCATCATCACCATTGTCTCCTTCTTTACCTCTTCTGGCGTGACAGACGCTATCGAGGATCTGAAATCTACATACACCCTGCCCTGAACCTTTGAATACGCACGGACGAGTATGAAGAAAGGTCCACTGTACAGCTCTCTTGAGAACTCACTGCTGTCTGTTGCCGATATCTTAAGGCCCTGCACATCGACATCCTGTGAAGGAAGATCCTCATAATGGTTTCTGAATGGATCCCTGTAGATGTCTCTCAGAGGCGAATCCCTTGGCATCACCATGGCATCCTTTATCCGGCCCGAATTCTGCCTCAAATATTCCCTGTACTGTGAGAAGGAATCAGAATCGAAGCTCATGCGATACAAGTAAACGTAATATCTATTTAACCTTAAGCGAAAAGTAACAGCGTAGAAACAATAATTTTAGTATATCATGAATGGATTGGGAGGATATGCAGCGCAAAGTTCTTATCATAGGTCTTGGCGTTATGGGTTCAAGGATAGCCGCAAATCTTGCCGGGTCGGGAAAACTGCACGGAGTATACGACAGAACTGTTGAAAAGGCAAGGGATACAGCAGGGCGGCTTAACGCGACATACTATCCTGATTTGATATCTGCGGTGAAGGATAACGATATCATAATAACAATGCTTTATGATGACGAATCTGTATCTCAGGTTTATTCCAACGTCATCTCAGTATCAAAGGGCAGGGTATTCGTGGACATGTCGACGATCTCACCCGAAACATCCATTGAAATAGCGAAAAGAATAGAGGAGAACGGCGGGAAGATGTATGATGCCCCTGTGATCGGAACATCCATAGCAGTTGAGAGGAAAAATCTCGTTGTACTTGTGGGTGGCGACAGATCTGGATTTGATGAGATACGGGAAATTCTATCAGGCACAGCAAACAGCATAGTGTATATGGGAGAAAATGGTGCAGGACTCTATGCGAAGCTTGTGAACAATCTGTTTTTAGGTTCCTATATGACTGCATTGGCAGAGGCTGTGAGGTTCGGGAAGCGAAGTGGTATACCAGATGACATCATAAACGACGTGCTCGTTAAATACTCCAGTGCAAGATCTCCGACCTCAGAGTTGAAGGTTCCAAAGATGATATCGGAGGATTATTCTGTCCAATTTTCCGTGAAGAACATGCTGAAGGATCTGGAAATCGTGGGAAAACTGGCAGCCAGGAATACAATACCACTGCCGATGGCCTCGCTCGCTCTTCAGCTCTTTCGCTATCTACAGATAACGGGTCATGGCGAGGAGGATATAGCCGCAATATACAGAGCGCTGAGGTGATGGGGTTTGGCGTCGGCGTCCGATCCTGGGTACATCGGGGACTTGCTGATAAGGAACAGAATAGTCATGTCTCCGATGATATCCAATATGGCCTCTCCTGACGGGAATACGAATGAGAGCCATATATCATACCTTGAGGAGAGGGCCAGGGGCGGTGCAGGTCTCATAATAACGGAATATACCTATGTTGACAGGAGGTCTGGCATAGGTTCAAGAAACCAGATGGGCATGTATGATGAGCGGCAGATACCTAAGTTCTCCAGGTTGACGGATCGAGTTCATACCCATGGATCCAAGATCTTTGTGCAGCTTGTCCATGCAGGGGCAAAGGCCATAAACTCCATAAACGAATACAAGCTTGCACCCTCAAAGACACAGTTTGATCCGGCTGCGCGTGAAATGGATCTATCCGATATAGAAGGCGTCATCTCCGCATATGAGAAGGCCGCGGTCATAGCAGAAAGATCCGGATTCGACGGCATAGAGATACACGGTGCGCATGGATATCTGGTTGATGAGTTTCTATCACCTTGGTGGAACAGAAGAAACGACAGATACGGTGGATCATTCGAAAACCGGATAAGATTTGCGCAGGAGGTCATAGATGCGGTAAGATCCCAGGTCAGCATTCCCGTAGGCATAAGGATAAGCCTCTATGAGGATGAGGAAGATGGCTATGGGCCAGATTACGGTGCTAAGATTGCAGAGTCGCTGAAGAATGTAGACTACGTGCACATATCTGCCGGTAACAACGATCCGCCCGGATCTTCAGCATCATTCTATTCGCCCCATACGCATATCCTCCAGAAGATCCGGCATAGAACTGCGAAGACCCTCATGGTTGCCGGCTCCATAACATCGGAAGAGGATATAGAGCGTGTACTTTCCACCGCAGATTTTGCCTCAATCGGAAGGGGGCTGCTAGCTGATCCGTATCTCCCTTTCAAGGTGGTAAGCGGCTCAGGCGGCATAAGGCCGTGCATAAGGTGTAATCAGGGATGCAGAAATCTGGCCTATGGAGAGGTACGCTGCACAGTGAATCCATACTTCGTAGTTCCAAGGCCTGTCAAAAGATACAGAGGAGACATAGCTATAGTTGGGGCTGGCGTCAAGGGTCTTGAAGCCTCTCTTTATGCAGCAAAGTCCGGGCTAAGGGTCACGCTGTACGAAAAGGAAGACCGCATAGGTGGTCAGATAAATGAGATATTCGATGAGAGCAAGAAGCAGGAGTTCGGAAGGCTTATCAATTACTATGCGGAGGCGCTGAAGAGATACGGTGTAGAAATAAGAACTGGAGAAAAATACAGCGGTCGCGGTCTGTACTGCCTTCCTGACGTAAAATATCCTGATCTTGAAGAAAAGGGCGAGATCTGGATAGATTCAAACGTGTACAAGTATCATGACATTGCATTGAAGTATGCAAGACGCAGCAGGGTATACATTTCCAGATACAGCCTTATGAGTCTAGACAGGGCAAGAAGGAAAGGCTACCTAGAACTTGCAGAAAAATACGGCATCACAGTTGTCGAATCGTCTGATCATTATGACATAAGCCTCCATGATCGCAATCAGTACGATATATACAGGGCGATGCTGTCTGGAATAGAGGCATTCAACAATCACATCTCTGCGCTTGAAAACGAGTATCTATGATCCGTAATTCTAATAACTATTTATACAAATACTGTATTATATTATTAACTATGAAGGCAAATGAGGTATTAAATCTGCTACGAATATCATGAAAGACGCTTCATGTATACGCCTCAACGGGGAAGATAAGATTTACAGTTATGCCCAATAGGCATTATGACTACAATGATGAGGATATTTACAAATTATTAAATAGGGATGTTAAGAGAAAAACAGTCATATATGCAAGGGTATCAACGATGAAACAGAAAAACGATCTAAACAATCAAATAGAGCAGTTAAAGCAGTGGTGTTTTATGAATGGATATACGATAAATGCAATATACTCTGATATATCATCTGGTATATCATTTGAAAAGAGGAAGGGATTCTTTGATATGCTTGATGAGATCATAAAATATAGAGTTGAAAAGGTGATAATAACGTACAAGGACAGGTTAAGCAGAATAGGTTTTGACTTGTTTAAATATTTATTCCAGAAATACGGCACAGAAACAGTCGTTGTATCTGAGGTGGGAAATAAAAAAATTGGATTCGGAGGAAATATTTGAGGATATAATTTCAATGCTTCATCGCTATTCAATGAAAATGTATTCAAAAAGGAGGAAAAGTTCAATGGAGATAAGCTATGAAAACGATGAGAACTGAACAGATCTTTATCCGTGACAATGGTGTAATATCCAGAATGTGCCATGTATCAAAGAACCTATATAATCAGGTTAATTATATTCTAAGAAACCAGTTCTTCAATAAGGAAAAATTATCATCATATAAGGATCTTGCAAAACAGTTTTCAAAACCATCAGGTATAGAGGAAAACAACAATTTCCAGAAACTGCCAGCACAGACGGCACAGTGGACAATAAGAAAGGTCAAGGAATCATGGAATTCGTTCTTCA
>NZ_QJSM01000010.1 GCF_003205235.1 Thermoplasma sp. Kam2015
ATAAAGAGGGGTGTATTCCAGTCTGCAAATGGAACATTAATACATGCGGATCTGAATGCATCCTACAACACAATAAGAAAGGCAATCCCTGAAGCATTTGACGGGATAGAGGGTATTGGGTTATACCTACGAAGTTTAAGCATCAAGGAGATGATAACTTCCAGAGGTGGATGTTAACATGGTTAACAGAAACCATAACCTTATCGATGTAAGTCCGTGTATTTCCTGTCTAGAAATATAGTTTTACAGCTTCCTTCAACAATAATTTTAACTTTAACTTTATTTTTAGGACACATTATAGCATTTTTGCATCATGAATACGGTGGCATCATCTCAGACGAAATTTCATATCATGTCTAACAATACGCCAGGGAAATGATAGTAGTCACTGGTATGCCTGGGGCTGGCAAAGATGAATTTGTAAAGGTTGCAAAGAGCCTGGGCTTCGTCGATCTGCACATGGGCAACACGGTCAGAGAATTTGCAAAGAGATCTGGAGTACCAGAGATAGACCATGAAATTGGAAATTTTGCCACCTCTGAAAGAAAGAAGTATGGCATGGACATCTGGGCTGTAAGAACCGCACAGAAGATAACTGATGATAGCCACACCGTTATAGACGGCCTTCGTAATTATGAGGAACTTCAGTATTTTTCCAGATTTTCTGAGAATCCATATGTGGTTGCTATCTTCGCAAGCAGAAAAGATAGATTCGACAGGATACTCAAGAGAGATAGGCCTGATGATATAAGAACGATGGATGAACTCATTGATCGCGATATGAGGGAACTGTCATGGGGTATAGGCAACGTCATAGCACTTGCGGATTACATGATAGTGAATGATGACACGCTTCAAGTGTTCCATGAGAGATGTAGAAAATTGCTGACGGAGAAATTTTCTGTCAGCAACAGGGCATAATATTTTTATAAAAGCGAAAAGTTGGAAATACTCAACAGCATAAATAGGGGTAAACTGTTAGACGGGGTTGCATCAGAGGAAAGCCTGTAAACTATACTCTAAAATATGGGAAAGTTTTTATCGCTCGATTTAATCCGCTCTTGCATTGTGGGTCCGTAGCTTAGCTAGGTAGAGCGATGGACTCTTAATCCATAGGTCAGGGGTCCAAATCCCCTCGGACCCGTAGATACAGTTCCTCTGGAACCTGCAGCTTCAGTTCCCGGGAAGATGCCCGCAAACGCCGCCTTCACCGCGTTGATGGCCTCGTCCTGGGACGGATGCAGATATATTTCTGTGGACGACAGATCCGAGTGGCCGAGCATCTTCGCCACGTAGAAAAGATCGACGCCGTTCTTCAGAAGCACGGATGCATACGTATGCCTAGCCATGTGCGGGTGGAACCTGACGCCTGCCTGCTTGGCCACATCGTATATTAGCATGCGCAGAAAGTTGTAGCTCATCCTTCTCTTCTTCGTGGTGAAGACGTAGTATTGATCCGTGTTCGCCCTCACGGACAGGTACTCCATGAGCGCATCGTACACTTCCGGCGGCAGGTAGACGTCCCTGACCTTCTGGCCCTTGCCGGTTACGCGTATCCTGTCCGGATGGATGTCCTCGATGCGGAGATCGCAGATCTCTCGGAGGCGCAGGCCGCAGCCGAAGAGGAGGTAGAACACGGCCTTCCTGCGCGGATCCCTCGAGGCCACGGCCATCAGGCGCTGCATGGCCTCGGCCTGGACGGCATCCTCATTAAGATCGTCGACCCGGATACGGACAGGGTTCTGTTTGAAGAGCAGGGCATGTTCAATCTGCCGGAGCCTGAGCCGGTGGACAGGCCCACCACGATCCAGATCCGCGCGTCGACCAGGAGGCTTCTGA
>NZ_QJSM01000011.1 GCF_003205235.1 Thermoplasma sp. Kam2015
TATAAGCATTCAATATTGAAAGCTATCGTAAGGGATAAAACACTTCTATATAAATACAATAAAATATATATAAATAATCATTACGATACCCAAAAATTAGGAAGTTTTTTCAGAGGCCATATGCATTTCTGATATTTCTTCTAAGGATTTTCCCTTTGTTTCAGGAGCAAAGGCTATCGATAGTAGAAGTCCTGCCAAACAAGCGATTAATAGAAGATAGAGTTCATATGTCAGCGGTAAAGAAGGAAATACTACCCCGGTCAAAACTCCTGCAGTCCTTCCCAACCCCTGTTTCCAACCTTCTGCTGTTGCCCTGATCCTTGTTGGAAAGAGTTCTGGTGAATAAACCATATGTAGGCTTCCAGGGCCTATACCCTGAAACATTGCAAAGAAGAGGAATGAAATTAGCAAGCCAAATTTGAGCGTATTTGGAAGAAATATCAGCAAGGCCATAGTAATTAACATCCCCGCCCATCCGGCCAACGTCATTTTTCTCCTTCCTGATATGTCTATAAGAAGTATACATATTATATCGCCGATCACAAAGAGAGACCAATAACTGATCGATTCTATTTCGCCCTGAACTCCAAAAGATTTGAGTAGTGCCGGTCCGTAAATGGCTGAATTTACAAAAGCTATAGCGAAGAAGAAATAGAAAAATCCTAAAAATAATGCATTTCTAGTATATTTAGTTAAAAGTTCTTTATAATATCCGGATTTTTCAGGTTCAAACGTAGTTTCTTGTATCATCTTTTTTGTTTCTAGATCCATCTTTGTTTCCGTAACTTTTTCGATAGATTCGATGGCTTCATTTTTCTTGCCATGTATGAGTAACCATCTGGGTGAATCGGGTGTTCTGAGTCTTCCCAATATAGTTATTATTGCAGGAACCGCGGCGGACATGAGCATATACCTCCACGCGACATCTGTTCCTAATGGTAAAAGCGCATAAGCTACGATTGCCGCAAAAATACCAGCTATATTGAAGAAAGTTATATTCATAACTAGGTATTTACCACGAGGTTTAATTGGAGTGAATTCGCTCAGGTACGATGTTGCTATTGGATAATCTAGCCCAATTCCTAATCCAACCAGAAATCTAGCTATAAGTAATTCTGTAGCATTTGCCACAAATCCAGATATAATTGCAAACAGAACAAATAGAATCAGATCTAAGATGAAAATTAATTTCCTTCCAATTTTATCAACAACAGGTCCAGATATAAGAGCCCCCACGAGATTCCCGATGATTACCGAAACGCTTATTAATCCAAGTAGATATTTTGAAGGATGAAATACAGCTGAAATTCCAGCAAGGCCGAAACCAATTATAATTATGTTGTACCCATCGAGGAATATGCCACCACCTGTCAGCAGTAGCATTTTATAGTTAAATGCCTTTGATTTCTGACTATCTATTGGGAAGAAGACTTTTCTTTTAAAATCCTCCCAGCTTAGTCCATTCTTTTCTTTATCGTTGGGATCTACCTTCATATTTACCATCTCTCATTCTTTCATAAATAATAGATATTTAAATTTTTGCTAGATGGAATATTTTAAATAATCTGCATTGTAATTATATTCATAATAATACACATTACCTTGATTTCCGAATATAATCAATTTTTGCAATATAGCTATATTTTAAGATTAAGCAGATAGCTTAATATTTATTACCTTTCAATCATAACCAATATATCATAAAAAATTTTTCACTAGAAAGATTTATTAATAATTAATAGATGTCTAGTTATGACAACAAGAGCATTGGCTCATCTGGAAAAGGATTATGTTGCGGTTGCAACAGATGATCTGAAAAAGGGTGAAAGTGTGGAAATCGCGTTTTTAGATACGGGAAAGAAAGTGAATCTGAAAGTTAATGAGGATGTACCGCTAGGTCATAAGGTTGCTCTCAGGGATTTAAAAAAGGGAGATAACATAATAGAATATGGTGAAGTGATTGGCGCAGCAACGAAAGACATCAAGGCGGGCGATCATGTTCATGTGCATAATATAAAATCTCTGAGGTGGCAGTAATGAGTTCTTTCATGGGTTTTGAAAGAGAAAATGGCAGAGTTGGAACAAGAAATTATGTGCTCGTGATTCCGGTCGACGATCTATCAAACACCGTCGCTACCGCGGTGGAAAGCAATATTTACGGAACTAGGGCAATTCCGCACCCATATGGCAGGCTTCAGTTCGGTGCTGATCTTGATCTGACTTTCAGGACCCTAGCGGGTTACGGAAGGAATCCAAACGTGGCATCGGCCATTGTGGTAGGAATAGAAGACAACTGGACGAACAGAATAGCCGATCAGATCGCAAAGACGGGAAAGCGCGTTGAGGCTTTAAGCATAGAGGGAAGTGGTGATCTTAAGACTATAGAAAAGGCCTCCAGACTTGCTAAGGATCTTGTTCAGGAAGCATCCACCAAGAAGCGGAAAGAATTTGATGTTTCAAATCTAGTGGTCAGCACAAAATGTGGCGAATCGGATACCACATCTGGGCTGGCAAGCAATCCGACTGTGGGTGTGGTGTTCGATAGACTCGTGGATGAGGGAGCCACGGTCATATTCGGAGAAACAAGCGAACTCACCGGCGCCGAAAAATATATAGCGGATCGCATGGCCAATGCACAGCTCAGAGAAAAATTCATGAAGATCTTCAATGACTATCAGGATGTGATCAGATCTCAGGGCGTAGATCTCCTTGGCTCGCAACCAACTGAGGGCAACATAAAAGGCGGTCTGAGTACCATCGAAGAAAAGGCCCTTGGAAATATACAGAAGACGGGCACGAAGAAGATAACCGGTGTGCTGGATTATGCAGAGGAACCTAAGTCCAAGGGGCTGAATTTCATGAATACATCATCCGCCGCCGCCGAGGCAGTTACTCTCTTCGCAGCTTCCGGTGCAGTAGTTCATATGTTCACAACCGGTCAGGGAAATATTGTGGGCAACCATATACTGCCTGTCATAAAGACTACAGCAAACCCAAAGACGGCTATGAACATGAAAGAGCACATAGATCTGGATCTTTCCGGCCTGCTGAAGTTCCAGTACACCCTTAAGGAAGCCGGTGACAAGCTCTACAACCTTCTGCTTGAGACAGCGTCTGGAAAGCTCACTGCAAACGAGATACTGAAGCACTATGAGTTTGCCCTGACTAAGCTGTATATTTCAGCATAATAATTATCTTTTTATTTATAATTAATATATCTCAGATATCATGGAACAAAGTATAACATTATCAAAAAAAATTTATAATTATATTATAGAGGAGATCACTTCTGGGCATCTGAGAATGGGCCAGATAATAGACGAAAACGGTATCATGGAACTTTTTGGTAGCAGCAAGACGCCTATCCGAGAGGCAATACTTTCACTTGAGAACGATGGTATTATAGAGAAGAGGGGAAAATCATACTTTGTCTGCTTCATAGAGCCGGACGAGATAAATCAGATATTCGAGGCAAGGCGCGAGCTTGAGGCCATTGCAGTATACTATGCGGCGAAAAGAATCCAGAAGGCCGAACTCAAACAGTTGAGTGACATTTTAAAAAAGATAAGAAAGTCCACAGACGAGGATGAACCAGCCGATCTGGCCAATCTCAACGGCAAGTTCCATTCCATCATAGCGAGAGCCTCAAGAAACAAGTACATAGAGAACGAAGTCAACCTGCTCAGGTTGAAGCTTCGAATTGTCAGAGTTACCCTATTCACAAGCATAGAGAGGAGAAGCGATGAACTGGCTGAACACAGCGCTATATATGAAGCACTGGCTAATGGAGACGCAGAGAAGGCCAGAACTTTGATGTATAACCATGAAACAGATGTCTGGGAATATGTAAATAAATATATTATACCAAAATTGTATTATTAACTATGGAAAATCAACACCTTTTCATCCTTTAATTCCGGCAGCGGTTCTATTGGCTCTATACCTATTCCATGCCCATGGGTTATTATGGTCTGCGCGCTTATCTTGGCCCTGTAGTTGAAGTATTTTTCCGGTATTGAATTTGGTGGGGTCTCGATCATTGCATTCATCCCGGCCATATTGGCCGCCGCTATGCTGGCAAACACACCGATCCAGCCGTTGTGAGGTCTGCTATGGAAGGAGAGTTTTGCGCCCTTCTCCTTGAGCATATCCAGTATCCTCATCGTGGGCGTGATTCCTCCCACTTTCGTAACGTCAGGCTGGTAATATGTGACGGCCTCAAGATAAAGTGCATTCTGAAACTCATGAAAACTGAAGAAGTTCTCTCCGGCTGCAACTGGCACTATTTTATTTATTTCTCTGAGAGAAAACAGATCATCTGGTGGCCATATGGGTTCCTCAACCCATTTTACCTCATATTTTTGTATCTCATTGGCAAATTGTGTGGCCTCCTTAAGCTTCATTGAGGCGTTCATATCAACCATCAATTCCATGTCATACCCAAATTCTTCCCTGAATCTTCTTACAGCTTCCACAGTATCATTCTTTGTCTGATGAAGCTTTATTCTAGTAAAGCCATCATTGACCATGTTATGGCAGGCACTGATCAGATCATCGAGTCTTGAATATCTGGAGAGGGAAGCGTATCTCGTTATGGACACTTCCTTCTTGCCATGAATATGCCCGAGATACTGTTTCTTCATCTTTGCATACAGATCCCACAGTGCTATGTCTATACCGGAGATCGAACCTACAAGTACACCGTATCCACCAGAAAAGGCAACCTTCCTAAGTGTTTCCCATATTTCCTCAACATCTTCAATACGTCTACCCACAACGTAGTCCCTAAAACGTGAAACGAACGACGCATAGACCCTTGGGGAATTGAATGCTGCTGGTAGGATCTCTCCCCATCCATCAAGATCATCAGTCTTCACCTTGACGAAGAGCTGTCTGCTCCATTCGTCGATCCAGTCTTGGGGAGGGCTTGTGGGAGTAAGCGGAATTCTACTCACTATCGGTATCACATCAATTATTTGCGCATCCATGATATCGAACAAAGTATCAAAGTGTTATATATAAGAATATTTTCATCTTAAAATTTTTGAAGATATACTGATATCGAGTGATACCCTTACAGGCATTTGCTCAAATTGCGCTAATATTCGTATGCCCTAGACAAGATCGGCGATCAATTTTGCAGGATATATGTTCATTATATTTCCGCGCAAGTTTCCGAAGCATGTCGTATTATGTGTATCTTCTGGCCAGATCTGCAACGGTGCTCATAACATAGTCATCAGTTTTAGGGACTTCTCCTATATCTTTGCGAAGATCTATTATGAGTCTGTCCTTTTCAATTGATATGTCGTTATCGCAATCTATGTTAAGTGCGAGCATCCATCCGACCTTTGACATATCGTCTGTTCTGATCATCTTCGGCACCATTATATTGACGTCGGCATAAGATTCATCGTGGGAGATCAGCGCCCTTCCTCTGCTGGATCTTATCAGGAAAGATCCGGTTTCATTTTCGGTTTTATAACGTGATCCGGAACCTCTTGTTATGGCGATCAACTTTGAATTCGTACTATCTTTCTTTGCCGTTGGATCAGAACTTATCGTGTACATATCCCTAATGATGGTCAAACTGCGTGTGAAATTTCTGGTCTCTGCAAGGTTCAAAAGCATCCTTTCAAGAT
The DNA here is from genome assembly GCF_003205235.1 of Thermoplasma sp. Kam2015. NCBI lineage: Archaea > Methanobacteriati > Thermoplasmatota > Thermoplasmata > Thermoplasmatales > Thermoplasmataceae > Thermoplasma > Thermoplasma sp. Kam2015. Next base: position 5,643 of record NZ_QJSM01000011.1, read on the forward strand.
TCAGTTCTGTTCTGCCCTCATTGATCATGACAATTTTGTTCCACATGGGGTCGTTGGCCATTGCGGAAAGAGCAACATTTTTTGCCAGCCCTGGAAACGGCGGATCAACGTATCCCATGGCCAGAAATCTGGATCCATAATTCGGCCACACTACCCTGATATCATGGCCCTTGGGATTAGCCTCAGAGATGAGATGATTGATCTTTATGGATCTTGTGAAGGAGAAGAGATTGATATGCTCCATGGAATTTGACGGAATTACGTCAAGATAGATTGGGTTCCTTCTCATAATTATGCTCCTGACTTCGGCTACGTTCCTTGTTGAGTCATAGCCCATATAACCGGTATATTCTGCGAATGGGCCTTCATCGTATTCTTCTCCCGGTACAAATTTTGCCTCTATCACCATCTCTGCATCCGACGGTACTGGAACGTCATTCCTGTAGCCTCTGAAATAGTCGAAATCGAAGACCCTATGTATGCGCCTGTATTCGTCATCCATGAAGGCCGCGGCTGTGAGGTAATGTATTGGTGGGGCACCTATTATAACGGATATTTCAAGATCAGAACCGTCCTTCAAGCATTTCTGTATGTATGACCAGAGATGTCCGTGGCTTCCAGCGTCAAAAGCATATCTATTCTGTGATATCAACTGAATTCTTGTGAAGCTCAAGTTCACGACATCAGAATCCGAAGGATCCCTTGCCGCAACTATACCGCCGGTTATGTATCTGCCATTACCTGTCTTCGATCCATCGTTGCTGAAATGCTTCAGCACAGGTATTGAATTTAAATCTGGAACATCCTGAATGATCATCTGTCGATCCATAGCTCGATCGATTGAAATATCCATAAGAGGGCCATCATCGACTATCCTGATCCAAGTTTTGAAAAAATCTACCTCGTTTTCTGACCTCAACATCCTGAGTATTCTCTTCTCCGAGGAGAAGACTCCGGTTACGATGGAAAAATCAGGGAAATCAGCAATTTTCTTGAACATAACTATCTTCTCGCCTTCAAGCATGGAGGCGAGCGTTGGTATCTGAAGATCCGTAGAGAGCTGTTCTTCAATATCTATCACATTCCCATTTCTATATTCATCTTCCAGCAGATCCCTGAGATTTTTCCCCTTCATTTCATTCTGCATCGGAATGCACCTCTGAATTCTGCCACCGGTTTCAACTCCCATTTTGCTGGTGTGTGACATTGCGATTGAGGCTGCCTTTATTTGGGATGGATGGAAAGCCTATAACGTATAGAAAATGATCTTCCAGTGAATGATCGTTTTCATTTTCAATCCGGCTCATGAACTCTGCATGCATCTTTGAATACTTCGCCATATTCTCCTTTGAGAGCGATGCAAATGACATTATCATATGATCTCTGTTGATCTCCTCCCGGTAGTTTCTCATATCGTCTTCTGTTGCTATGCTGATCTGCTCCGCTGCAATCGACATCATGGCAGAAGCGGTGGTTAGAAACGATATGAGCAGGTTCCTGAAGCTCTCATCGTCCATGACTGTGATGGCCTTTCGGAGATCTTCCGATTTGACACTGGCGAAGAGCGATTCGTTTATGCTGTAGTATTTTTCAACATAATTCTTCTTCACTTCAGTTTTACTTTGCACGATCACGCCGTCTGATAGCATGTCCTTGATAAGCTGATATAGATTTGACCTGCTTGTCTTTATCACCTTGGATAGATCCGTAACGGTCATAGGGCCGTTCTTAATGATCAGCGATATTATCATCAGCCTGGTTCTGTTGGAGAAATTCTTCAGCAGCAGATCAATATTCCTAGTAATTTCATCCATGGGCATGCATTTTTATATAAGATAAGAATTTACGTATAAGTAATGCCTATATGTATAACCATACATTAGATAAAAGAATGAAGCTGAACTTCCAGCTGACGATTGCAAACGCCTCACTCTCGAGATTCGGGCTTTCTGCCTATAACCTCGTCATCATATGGGTAGTTTTGCGTATAACAGAAAAGCCGGTACTTGCGGGTCTAGCCGATAGCATGATGACATTTCCGCTTATGCTGAGCATCATAGTCGGGGCGGCTGTGGACAGGATGTGGATAAAGAAGGAACTGGCGATAACTGCGGCCCTGGTCAGGATGATGCTGCTCCTGTTGATAATATATTCACTGCATTGGGGTCATAGTATCTATGTGATACTTGCGATTTACACTTCTACTTTCCTGATAGGCTTCACCTCAGATGTGATCGATTCTGTCCGGGCCTCGTGGATGAAGGTATTTTTGAGGGAGGATCAATATAAATCTGGGTCTTCACAGCTGTCTTCTTCGACAATGCTTGCACAGGGTATAGGTTTTGTACTTTCTGGAATCATAATATCTTTGGGCGATTTCAGGTCATTTCTTTGCCTAGCTCTGATATTTGCTGTGGCACTTTTTCCTCTGTTAGGTGTGAAGCATTCCAGGTATGGCGGTAGCGGCTCTATACAGGAATACATCGCCGGCGGCGTAAGACTCATTATAGGTGATGGAAGAATAAGGGAGATCATTCTCATGGGGTTGATAGGAAATTTTCTGATAGGTATGGCTGCGATCATGTTCATATCGCTGATAGAGATTGGATTCGGCCTATCCGCAGTATATGTATCGATGATCTTCGGCGTACTTGTCTTCGGAATTGCTGTGGGTTCATTTTTTGCATCAAAGATCAGCGGTAAGCTTGGTATGATAAGCTTCTCAATATATTCTGTAATAGGTATCTCATTCTTTTCTGTTTCACTTGTACATTCTATCCTTCTGACCATACCTCCTGTTCTTATTGCTGGCCTTGCCATGGGAATAGAAAGCGTAACGGTGAGCACATCGCTGATGCGGATAATACCCAGCGACATGATGGCCAGGATCCAAGGCGCATTCAATACATTTGGAATAGCGGCTACAGCAGTTTCAAGCATAGTCGGCGGCCTGCTCTATCAGTTTGCCGGGAAGATACATTCATTCATGGTCGTGGGAATGGCCATGATCCTGCTTGCTTTACTCATACCGTTCCTGAGGAATTTCTCAAAAATGGTATTCTGACAGACAAACAGAATAATAAGGATCAGACTTCAAATTTACAATTTTTCATTGCAGGACTCCCTGATCCATTTTTCGTATTCCTGGTTTACGCGATCCATCCTGATCGCCACGATCTCAGGCACCTCATAATTATGATTCCGCCTAAGGAACTCCTCAAGTGCGGCCACTCTTTCATCTGATGTCTTGAAAACGCACATCACTTCATCGCTTTCCTCTATCTTTCCATTCCACCGATAGATGGAACTTATCCCATGTATCATACTTACGCAGGCCGCAAATCCTGCTTCCACAGCATTCTTCCCTACATCAGCAGCCTTTTCACGGCTATCAAAGGTTGTGATTACATAAAACGGCATAGGTGCTGATATACCTCAAAGAACTTAACCTTCTCTACTCCTACGATCCGCTGTAAAATACGGGCCCGGTGGGATTTGGACCCACGATTCCCGACTTAGAAGGACGGTGCCTTATCCTAGCTAGGCCACGGGCCCAGTCAGGCTATTCAAAATGCTTATTTATTCTTTTTGAGGAACCGTGTTTTAGATCCGCCAAACCTAAAGAATAATGCAATAACTCCTGAAATATATATGATCGCTCTTCTACCTGAACAGATATATTTATTTTAGATGCGGCACTCCTTTATCATGGCATTGGAAGTTCGCAAAGGCATATCAATAGACCTGACTGATAGGGTTGTTCTGGTGACAGGTTCAAGCTCTGGTTTGGGAGAATCAATTGCAAGATATATGGCACAGGCCGGTGCGAAGGTGGTGGTGCATTACCGCACCGGGAAGGACAGGGCTGAAAAGATCGTTAGCGAAATAAAAGCTGCTGGTGGGAAGGCCATTGCGCTGGGCGGCGATGTATCGAACAAGGAAGAGGTCAGGAATCTGTTTCTCAGCATAGACAAGGCGTTCGGTCCTATCGACATCTTGGTCAATAACGCGGGCATAGACGGGAAGCGCGGCCTTGTCGGCGATGACAACACGGATGATTGGGAAGAGGTCATTGGCGTGAATCTCATGGGCCCATATTACTGTGCAAGGGAAGCATCGAAGAGGATGAAGCCGAGGAAGACCGGTGTTATAATAAATATCACATCTGTGCATGAATATGTACCATGGTCGGGCTATTCTGCTTACTGCAGCGCAAAGGCTGGCTTGTCAATGTTCACGAAAACACTGGCTCAGGAATTATCTGACTTCAATATACGCGTTGTGGCCATAGCGCCAGGTGCCATAAAAACGCCCATAAATAAGGATGTGTGGGGCAATCCGGAATCCCTGAAGGATCTCCTTGACAAGATAGCCATGCCGAGGCTTGGAGAAGTGGACGATATAGGAAGGGTTGCCGTATTCCTCGCAAGCGATCTTGCTTCATACATCACGGGTACTACAGTGCTTGTGGATGGTGGTATGGCACTTTATCCTGACTTCAAGCATGGCGGATAATACCATAAGGTGATCTACTCCTAAGCTAAAGCATCGGATCTTCCTTTCATTGAAGGGACACCTGCCTTTCCGGACATCCATACAAGCCCGAAGTAGCGAACTCCACAGGCGTATATTCGGATCTCAGTGATTTTACACAAGTATCCTGCCAATTGGTTATCGTTGAGGATACAAAAATATTGGAAGACAATTTATGAATATTTTTATTGAGTGAAGTCCGTGTATCTAATGTCCGAAGAGAGCTTTACTACTTCCCCCAACCCCTACTTTCCTATAACCACATTCTCAATAAGCAAGATATCTGGCGGTGTGTTGTGCACGAAGAATGATTTTGGAACCAAGGTTTATTCCAAGATGCTTGCAACAGGCAAAAATAGATCGGATCATATCTTCTGAAATAATATCCTCATCATTTCTCCCTTTATCTCGAACGTTTTCCTGAAGCCATCCAGGTTTATCGCCTGAACCTCATCCATGGTCAGTGCATGTTTGCCGGCAGCCTTGTGAAAGCCCCTTAGATTTGGTCTGTAGTATTCGTATACAGCCACGACGCCCTTTTCATTTGCGTATTTTGCCATGTTCCTTAGGCCGTCCTCCCTGCATTTCCAGTGATGGAACGATATCGACGTGAAAATGAAGTCGTATTTCCTGTCGAACGGTATCGATCTGCTGCTTCCCAGCTGCAGGTTTACCCTCCCATCAAATCTAGAGAGCTTCTTCTTTGCAATGCTTATCATGTAAGGCGAAGGGTCGATGCAGTCTATGCTGATGTTTGGATAATTGGAAGCTATGAAATAATCGGCTGATCCAGTTCCACAGCCAACATCAAGAATAGTGGATGGATTATATTTACCTATATCTTCCACGATGAGCATGTACAGGTCGCGGAGGAAATGGTTCGATATTATACCATAGAAATGAGAAGATAGAAACCCGAATCTTTCCTCTCCTTCCTTGTAAAGATCCATGCATATCCATATCAAAACCTATGCATAAGCTTTTTACCGGTTCTTTTATATGGTTATTGCCAGACTTGGCCGGGGGGTTAGGCGTCCCCTGTACCCGAAGTCTAGATGCGGGGGCGACAGCCCGGTGAGACCACCTGGGTTTCTGCCAGGCCCTGCGGAATCAATGATCTCCTGTCCCTCTGGATCGGAGGCCCATAGGCACGATCTCAAAGGAGAACGCGTCTATGGCCTATCAGGGGAACGCGCCAGGCCCGGAAGGGAGCAACGACACCCTGGACTCTCGATGCTGGAGGGGTGCGGGGGTGAGAGGAAACAGGGGGTACCTGACAGGACGCCCAGACCGAACCGGGTGTGTCTGGCTTCTGATGGACATGAATTCAAAAATAGTGCAGGATCCGGTGTTTGGCCCCATTCGTGCTTCAGGAGCCATACTTGATATAATGGATTCAGCAGATTTCCAGAGATTGCGGTACATAAAGAATCTGGGCCTCTGCTATCTTGTATTTCCCAGCGCCAATCACACAAGATTTGAGCACTCTATGGGCACGTATCACCTTGCGGGCATGTACCTGGATCATCTTGGAATAAGATCTGAGGAGACGCTCGTAGCCGCACTCCTCCATGACGTTGGGCATTTTCCATTCTCACATACTATAGAGGACTTCTACTACAGGAACAGGCATGTGGATCATCTAAATGAGGGCATAAGGATCATAAGAGGCGACAGAGAGAGCGAAATACCATCCATACTCGAAAGATATTCGATAGATGTGAAGGAGGTCGTGAAAATACTTGAGGGAAAGGAAAAGGTTCTTTCCGATATCGTCAGTGGGCCGATAGACGCAGATGAACTTGACTATCTGCGGCGGGACTCATTCTACTGTGGAGTATCCATAGGCTTCGTCAATCCAGCCAGGGTGATCAGCGTATCCGGTCTATATGGCGGCAGGATAGTGGTTGAGGAGAAGGGCCTCTCCGATATAGAGAGCCTCCTCATCTCCAGATTTCTCATGTATCAGGCCGTGTACTTCCACAAGACATGCAGGATAGCCAACAGGATGCTTGAAATGGCTGCCATGCGATCGGAAGCATACGATACCTATGGGCTTAACGATCAGGAATTAACGCATCAGCTGCTCTCCGATCCGAGATCTAGGGGCATCATGGAGAACATACTCAACCGGAGGTTGATGAAGGTTCTGTACAAGGTCAAATACGAAGAGGGGCTAGCTGCGGATATTGAAAGATCGGTATCAGACAGGTTCATAGTTGACGTCATTCCACCGCTTTCATTTAAGGGAAAGGACAGGCTGAAGACACAGGTTGGTGTGCTCATGGATGACAGGATATCGACGGGAGAAGAATCATCTCCGCTGGTAAACGCGCTCAATTCTGCAATCGAAAGGCGATACCTCTACATCTATGGGTATCGGGATGACCAAGAGGATTTAAATCGGGATCTCGCCGGCATCTGATCAAAAATCAAGATACGGGAGCGATGACCTTCAAATTTCAATTTTTATGAAATGGAATCATTAAAATCAGAAGTCCGGATATACAACCATGGACATAGAGGAAGGATTTCTGGATATCAATGGAACAAGGGTATTCCACAGGAGGAAGATCGTTGAAGGAAATAAAAAGAGCATAGCTCTCTTTCATGGATATTCCTTCACATCGATGGATTGGGATAAGGCCGATCTGTTCAACAACTATTCTAAGATAGGCTACAATGTTTACGCTCCGGATTATCCTGGATTCGGCAGATCATCGAATTCGGACAGGTATGGAATTGCTAGGGGCGATCTGAGGCATGCGGCGCAGTTCATACATGACTATCTGAAGGCCAACGGTATCGATCAATCCGTTATTCTGGGTGCTTCGATGGGCGGCGGCATGGTTCTTATGACTGCCCTTCAATATCCAGAGATGGTACAGGGTGTTATAGCCGTTGCGCCAGCGTGGGTCGAGTCCATGAAGCAGGATCTCAGCAAGATAAGGCAGAAGACTCTTCTGGTATGGGGTTCAAAAGATCACGTTGTTCCGATCGCGCTCTCAAAGGAATATGCATCCATCATACCTGCATCAAGGCTGGAAATTGTCGATGGATCTGGGCATCCAGTATACATAGAAAAACCTGCAGAGTTCGTGAAGATAACGACAGATTTCCTGAAGAGCCTTTGATACTCAGACGAACTCGTAATCCACTATTTCCTCAACATTATTTCTTATTGCTCTTGATATGAAGCAGTATTTCTCCGCGAGCTCCATTGCCCTCGGTATCTTCTCCCTATCCTCTTCATTCACGCCTATCTTCACATGTATTCTAATCCTGTGGAACTTGAAGCCCTTCTCTGGAGATGGGCCTAGCTCCGCAGTCACATGGCTATCCCAAGACTTCAGGTTAATGCCCATCCTGTCCTTGAATTCGAGGAACGTGGTCAGCAGGCATGAGGCAAGAACGCCTGGAAAGAGCGTTTCGGGATACAGCTGGCCTTCCGGACCTCCGAATTCTGGAGGAGAATCCACCTCTATCCTTTTACCTCCCATGGATACCTCTGTGCGCCTGTCATCTATCCATGAAACATCGCTTTCGTAGATGTGCATTTCATCCGACATGCATCATGCCCTCCTTGTTGATGATGAGAGAAGATCTAATATCTCTTTTCTTCCGAAGGTTTCTGCGGCTTTCCAGACGTTTTGGCCACCATGGTTCTTAGCGCTGAGGTCGCAGCCAGCCTCAATCAGCATCTTCAGGCATTCCGTTCTTCCGTACTTGGCCGCTAGGATTGCCGGAGAGTCTCCCTCTGCATTCCTGGCGTCTATGTTGGAACCTGAGGATATCAGAAGCCTGGCCATATCCGTATATCCGAAGATTATTGCCCAACAGAGTGGCGTGTTGCCCGAACAGTCCTGAACATCTAGGCCGCATTTCAGGTCTATCAGCTTCTTTGCTGCGTCGATGTGGTTGTTGCGCACAGCCCACATAATCGCGGTGTTTCCCTCAACATCCCTGCAGTCCAGGTTATCATACTTCATGGCGAAGAATTCTACGAGATCGGAACGCCCGTACATGGCGGCAACCATCAGTGCGTTTCTTCCATACTGATCCCTGTAATTCCATATCTCGTCAGCTGCGGCTTCGATGCTGGTTCTGTCACCGCTCTTTATCGTCTGGAAAAATTCTGATTCATCCATCTTAATGAATGATCATAAATGGCAATAAATTTTTGCCTTTCATCCTGCATTGGAATGGAAAACAATTAAAGGTGCTATTCGCTTTACTCAACGTGAAGAGAGGCTATCTGGTTATAGCGCTGTTAGTTATGTCAATGAACTCCCTTTATCAGTACTCATGGAACGTTTTTGAACCAATGATAGCTTCTGGACTTCATACGACCGCCGTCTACGTGGAGGTTGCATTCACGCTCTTCACCGTTTTCTCAACCACGTTTCAGGGTGTTGGCGGATATTTTGCGGACAGGGATGGCCCGGCAAGGGTCGGTGTGATTTCCGCTCTCCTATCCGCCTTCGGCTTCATAGGTGGATCGTTCTCAGGTTCAATATACGAATTCTATGCCGTATGGTCAATCGGCAGCATCGGTGAAGGGATACTTTACGGAATTGCCACGAATCTCGCGGTGAAATGGTACAGCGACATGAGGGGCCTGGCAGTGGGTATTGTTTCCCTCGGATTCGGCGTGGGTTCCAGCGTTGCAAACGTGTTCCTTGTTCATGCCCCGAATTTCAGGCTGCCCATGATGGTCATTGGCCTGATAGAGCTCGTTCTGATGCCGTTGATGCTCTATTTTGCCAAATACCCAAAGGCAAACCTTTCTGGCGGACGACCGAGGCGAAACCTTACAAGTCCGGCGTTCTGGATACTTTACATTTCTTTTGTTTTCGGTTCCATACCTCTCTTGGTCATATCGTCATCATTCGGATATATAGGCAGTCATCTTCCTCCCTATGAATTTTCGATACTTGTATCCCTTTTTCCGCTTCTCAGTGGAATAAGCAGGCCCATACTCGGATGGATGTCCGACAGGATTGGCAGGTCAGCGGCGGTCATGCTCATAGATGCCTTCATAATCGTTGGATCTGCATTTCTCTCATTGAGGCAGTATGTACTAGCGATTGTGCTGATCGGTTTCTTCGGCGGTTCCATGATATCCCTCTATTTCGCTTATGTAGGTGATGTGTTTGGAACCAGGTTTTCAACGGCGAATAACGGTGTGTTTTATACGGGAAAATCCATATCTGGTTTCATTGGCAGCACGATATTTGCACTTATGTTTTCATACGATGTAACACTTTCATACATTTTCGTTCTGATCTCTGCCATTGCGGGTCTTATTTTTCTCATTGCTTCACGCGGAGCCGTCAGGAAGAGCAGATCAATGCAATAGAAAGAGTTCACGTAAAAAAAGTTTAAAATACGCATAGCCCATATTCAAACATGACCATACCTGTCAGCCCCACGCTGGTTTTCATACCCATACCGGAGCTTATAATCCTTTATTCAATATCATTCCCGGTAGCGATCTTCGACATCTACATGTGGTACATGTCCTATTCGAGGAAGGGGATAAACTACAGAGTCATGTGGTCCTATCTGAAGGCAAACTTCCCTAGAATGGTGAAGCAGTTCTTCAGCTATGCGATTTTCCAGAGGAAGCTGGTCAGAAACAGGTATGCCGGAATAATGCATCTATTCATATTTTACGGTTTCGTGATCCTTTTTATCGCCACAGCCCTCATCGCTCTCTCGCATGATATACTCAAGCCGATCATAGGCGTGGGGATACTCTACGGTACGTTTTATCTCATATTCGAAGTGTTCACGCAGATCGGTGGTATAATACTCATAGTTGGCCTGCTTATGGCTATCGTAAGGAGAATAAAGAATTTCGTCCCAATGCACACGACATCCGAGGACTATATACTGCTCTCTGGCATACTGATCCTAGCGCTGGAGGGCTTCTTCCTTGGCGCCCTGAAGATAGCACTGTTCAGGGAGTCTTTCGACGTTTACAGATTCGTGGAGTGGTATCTCAGCTACATGTTCAGATATGGCAGCTTCAGTCCAGCAGGCATAGCGTTATACAGGGATCTCTGGATGATTCATGTTCTTACAGCCTTTCTTGTTGCGCTTTATCTGCCGTACTCAAAGCTGTTCCACTCGCTCCTATCGCCAACCCATGCATCCAAAACAATCGTTCGCGGCAACTCGTATATAGGAACACCGTTCATACTGTCAGAGGTTATGGCCTCTGGAAATTATGAGGTCAAGGTAGGTTCCAAGAATGTGAAGGAGCTCTCTTTAGAATACGTTACTGCGGCCATGGCCTGTACGGACTGCGGCAGATGTGAGAGGGCATGCCCTGCCTATGCGTCCGGTACTGGCCTTGATCCAAGGGCTGTGGTTCAGAACCTGAAGAAGACGGTGGGAACGGACACCGAGATGGTTCCCGTTATACTCACCGAGAATGCTGCATGGTCATGCACCACATGCATGGCGTGCGTTGAGGAATGCCCTGTGCTCATAAGGCCGTATAATTTTGTGACCGAGACGAGGAGGAACCTTGTGATGGAGAACAAGGTGTCCAAGGAGACCACGGCATATCTCACGAACCTTTACAACACGGGAAATCCGCTGGGAAGCTCACCTATGGACAGAGACGATCTCCTTCAGTACGCTGATAAATATTCTGCTGACTGTGACGTATTGTACTGGGTGGGATGCATGGGCGCCTACGATCCCAAAGCCAAAGAGACGGCCATAGCAGTTATGGAACTCATGAAAAAGGCAGGCGTCAAGTTCGGAATACTTGGTTCAGAGGAGAAATGCACGGGCGAAACTGCAAGAAGGATAGGCGAGGAGGGCCTCTTCCAGACTCTTGCCACGTCGAACATTGAGACGTTCAATAGATATGGAGTGAAGAAGATCGTGACTTCATGCCCACACTGTTACAATACGTTCAAGAACGAATATCCTGAATTTGGCCTTAAGGCTGAGGTCGTTCACCACTCCGAATTTCTTGCGCAGCTGATAAGGGATGGAAAGCTGAAGGTGAAGAATTCTGAAGCAATAACGACCTACCACGATCCATGCTATCTTGGGCGTGGCAACGGCGTGTACGATGATCCGAGGTTCATAGTCTCTTCGTCATCCAATCTTGTGGAGATGGAGAAATCGAGAAATTCCAGCTTCTGCTGCGGTGCCGGAGGCGGGAACTACTGGTACAGGGTGGAAAGCGAGAAGGCCATAAGCCACATAAGGTTGGAACAGGCGCTTGAAACAAAGGCATCGAACATCGCTGTGGCCTGTCCTTTCTGCAACGCTATGCTTTCAGATGCCGCAAGAACGATGAATGTCGAGGACAGGGTGCAGGTTAAGGACATTGCAATAATAATACGTGAGAACCTCATAGAGGATGCATCCAAAAAGTCAGAATCATGAGACGCTGGGGATCTGCATTATTGTTTTCTTAAACTTCAAATAACATAGATAAAATGCGTTATTTCTTTGATTCCTAAAAAATCGCACCAAAAGCAGAAGATCTAGATCAGACCGACCTTCTGCAACTCCTTCTTCACCTTGATGACCGCTTGCTCTATCTCGCTTTCCTCTTTGGCCCCTGTGCATACGACCTTTCCGGAACCGAAGAGCAGGAGTACAACCCTCGGCTCCTCAACCCTGTAAACCAGTCCTGGAAACTGCTCAGGCTCGTATTCCACATTTTCAAGGCCTAGGGACATTGCTATATCCGTGAGGTTCAGTTCAGACTCCAGATCATATACTGCCACGATGTTCTGAACTATTATCTCAGGATCGTCATAGACCTCTATATCTGCAGCTTTCAGCTTGTCTATGATTATCCTTATTGTCCTCCTGACGTCCTCTATGTTCTTTGCGCCCGTGCAGTTGACCTTTCCGCTTCTGAATATGAGAACGGCGGTCTTGGGTTCCTGAAGCCTGTAAATAAGTCCTGGAAACTGCTCAGGCTCGTATTCTGATCCATCCAGCGCAAGCGCAATCCTACTCAGATCCAGATGCTCTGCAAGTGATGTCGATGCCACTATATTTTCTATGGTGATCTTCTCTCTTTCACTCATGAGTTATCAGATGGTTTATATTTAAATAGTATTTAAAGGTATGAGGAAAAGAAGATCAAATTCAATAATCTATGTTTAGTGCCTGTTTTGCCTCGTCGCTCATCATCTTTGGGTTCCATGGAGGATCCCAGACAAGCTCTATATCGCATGCCTCGACTCCTGGCAGCTCCTCAACCACGCGCTGCGCCTCGCTCAGTATCCATGGGGTAACGGGGCATGTGGGCGCGGTCATCGTCATCTTCACATACACGCGGTTTCCATTTATCTGTATATCGTAGACGAGCCCCAGGTTGACGACGTCGTAGCCTATCTCCGGATCTGCAACATTCTTGAGTGCTTCAAGAACCTCTTCCTTGGTCACCATTCATAACACCTCACAACTTCACCTCTATCACACACTTGTTGGAACCGCTGCTTATCTTCTCGGTTATTTCGAAGTCGGCGTTCAGGGACTGCACTATGAGTTCCTTTCCGAGTGAATTGCATATGATCCTGTTGTTTGTCTTCGCTAGATCGTAGAATATGCAGTTATGCCTTGATATAATAACCCTGTCACTGTATATGTCGAGCGTTGCGTTGTATCCAAGTATGTTGAGCATCGATACGTATTCCTGGATCTTCTTTATTTTCTCCTCCCTTGGTTTGTCATGCAGGTCTTCGGCAAGCCAGCCGGTATCGGAGATCATTCTAGACGCAATTCTCTCGAGTATCTCGTTCATTCTCTGCGTACCCACAACTCTTTCCGTTTCGTCAAGCAGCAGCTTTGCAAAATCTATGTATCTTTTAGGGAACAGCGATATACCTTTCTCTGTAAGCTTATAATATTTCTTCGGTCTTCCCGCACCGCCGCTCTGAAAATATGATGTCACGTAACCACGCATTTCCAGGTATTCCAGGTGCTCCTTCACAGCGGTTTTATTGATCTTGAGAAGGTTTGAAAGGTCGTCAATGCTCCTATCCTGGACGTTAAGGCTCTCAAGTATGGTCGTCTTCGTTGTGCCCAGGATGTCCTCATATATCATAGATAAGTAATGCGTAATGATTATTTAAATTTAGTCAATTTAGACACAAAAAAGTGTTTAAATAGTATCAAGTTATGATCCCATGATAGCTTATGATACTAGAGATCAAAAACCTTTCAGCATCAGTTGAAGATAAGCCCATTCTGAAGAACGTCAATCTGAAGATAGGGGGCGGTGAAATACACGCGCTTATGGGCCCAAATGGTGCAGGCAAGAGTACACTGGGCAACGTGCTCATAGGCCATCCGGATTACAAGATCACCGGTGGTCAGATAATACTTGACGGAAAAGATATAACGTATGCTACGCCCGAGGAGAGGGCGAGGGCTGGCCTGTTTCTTGCCTTCCAGAGTCCGGTTGCCGTTGAGGGTGTCAGGATTTCCACATTTCTGAGGATAGCCTACAGCCATCTTCATCCAGACGAGAAGATCGTCATCGCGGACTTCAACAGGAGGATCAAGGAGGCCATGAAGACGGTGGGTCTGGACGAGAGCTTCATATCGAGATCCGTAAACGACGGTTTTTCTGGCGGAGAGCGTAAGCGGTTCGAGATACTTCAGATGCTCATCCTGAAACCCAAGATGATAGTGCTGGATGAGATCGATTCCGGACTCGATGTCGATGCCCTCAGGATGGTTGCCGAACAGCTGAAGAAGTACTTCAGCAAGGATGTGGGATATCTTATAATAACGCATTATCAGAGGATACTGAAGGATATTGAGCCGCACTTTGTGCATGTGCTGGTGAACGGCACAATCGCCATGGACGGTGATAGAACGCTATCCGATAAGATTGAGGAGAATGGTTATGACTGGTTGAAGGAGGTGGCATAAATGGAGTCAACGTATGTTAATAAGGATGAGGAGATAGACAGACTCATAAATGATCTTAAATCAAATGGAGCTCTGGACTACGGTTTCCATGACAATATCAACCCTGTTTATTCTACAGGAAAGGGGCTGAGCAGGCAGGTTATTGAGGAGATATCCGAAATAAAGAAGGAGCCGGACTGGATGAGACGCATAAGGCTGCATGCTTACGAGATATTCATGTCGAAGCCTGTCCCCACATGGGGGCCGGATCTGTCCGGCATAGACTGGGAGAACATGACCTACTACAGCAGTCCGGACGAGGTTAAGGCTACAAACTGGGACGAGGTGCCGAAGGAGATAAAGGACACCTTTGAGAAGCTGGGCGTACCAGAGATGGAGAGGAAATATCTCGCTGGTTCGATAGCGCAGTACGACAGCGAAGGTATATACAACAGCCTCAAGAAGGAATGGGAGGATAAGGGTGTCGTCTTCATGGATCTGGATTCAGCGCTCAAGCGGTATCCTGATCTGGTGAAGGAGTATTTCGCAAAGGCAGTCCCTCCCAGCGATAACAAGTTTGCTGCACTCAACGTGGCGGTGTGGAGCGGCGGTGCATTTCTATACGTCCCAAGGGGTGTACATGTCGACATGCCGCTTCAGACCTATTTCAGGATAAACGGCGAGGCCACAGGCCAGTTTGAGCACACCATAGTGGTAGCAGACGAAGGTTCAAGCGTTCATTACCTCGAGGGCTGCACAGCGCCTGTATATTCAAAGGATTCGTTGCATGCTGCAATCGTAGAATACTACGTTATGAAGAATGCCCATGGACGATACACCAGTGTGCAGAACTGGTCAAACAGTGTTTACAACATGCCAACGAAGCGTGCCTGGGTTGAGGAAAACGGAAACATGGAATGGGTTGGAGGATCGCTCGGATCCAAGGTCACGATGATATATCCATCATCATACCTGAGGGGCAGGAACGCCACCACATCCAACCTCAATATAGCACTGGCCGGCCCAGGAACTGTAAAGGACACGGGAGCAAAGGCTATACATATGGCCCCCAACACGAGCTCAAAGATAATAGCCAAGAGCGTATCGCTTGGCGACGGCAAGTCAATCTATCGCGGGCTGGTCAGAATCAACAAGGACGCTGTCAACGCAAAGAGCCACGTGCAGTGCGATGCACTCCTTATCAATGATGAATCTGTGTCGTACACGATGCCGCACGATGAGATATATGAGCCAACGGCAAACTTCACGCATGAGGCAACGGTCGGAAAGATCGGCACAGAGGAGCTCACGTACCTGAGATCCAGGGGACTCTCTGAGGATGAGGCGAGCTCACTGATAGTGCTGGGTTTCCTGGACGACGTGATGAAGGAGATCCCGATGGAGTTTGCTGTGGAAATGAACAGGCTTGTAAAACTTGAAATGAGCAAGATGGGTGCTGTGGGATGATCGAGCAGATAAGGGACATGATAAACGAGAGGGGCTATGACCGTCTCCATGAATACAGGCAGGAGAATTTCATACAGTTCATGAAGACGCCACCTCAGACCTGGAAGGAAAGCCCTACCAGGATGAGGTACGTTGAATTCACCGATGAGTACGTTGAAAAGATGGTCCTCGGCAGGCAGGAGGAAGGCAACGGCGATTACAGAAAGGGTAGCGAAGACGTGGCCATAGTTAATGGTCATGTGTATGTCTACAACGGTAAAGGCCTCATCGTATCATCTATGAGGGAAGCCGAAGAGAAGCATGCCTCGATACTGTATGATTATGCCGGAAAGGAATACGTTTACGATCGGTATGAATTTCTCATAAACGCAGGCTTCCATGACGGCCTCTTCATCTATGTTCCCAAGGGCATGTCAGTTTCAATCGATATTGAGGATTATGCGTCTTCAACCTCATCCTTCGCTGAGAAGAACATGATAGTGGTCGATGAGGGATCACATCTGAAGATATTCCGGAAGATATCCGGCAGCGGCACGGGGAATGGATATCAGGGAGACAACACATATATCTTCCTTGGAAAGAATTCAACGATCGAATACAATCAGGTGCAGGACAGGCCAAAGACTGTGATAGGCCTGCAGTTCATAAGGACGTTCATGGATGATTACTCATCTGCGAAGATATACCATGCCGAGAATGGATACGACAGATCCATAATAGTCACAGAATCGTATCAGTATGGAAACAGCACAAACTACCAGGTGAGAGGTGTCAGCTTCACAAGGTCGCTCCAGCAGATGGATCTGAGGGACAACACGATACAGATCGGTACGCATACGGTTGCGGACATATACATAAGGGGAATAGTCAGGGATAGGAGCCTCACTATGCAGCGCGGGAATATAGACATCAGAGAGATGGCAAGGCATGCAGAGGGCTACTACGACACGAGGATACTCCTCCTGTCAAAGGAGGCCTTTGCAAATACAAAGCCGGCGCTTCTTATCAACAACAACGATGTGAGATCGAAGCATGCGTCCGCGATAAGCAACATCGATGATCAGTCACTATTCTATCTCAGATCCAGGGGAATCGATGAGGAGACGGCAAAGAACATGATAGTAGAGGGTTTCACGGAGCACGTCGTGGAAGGATCAGACGAAAGGATAAAGGAGGCAGTAGTGAGGTTTTCCGGCCTCTGAATCAATCCTTCCTCCTTGATATTTCATTTATCATTTTCCACTGTTCTTCCGTAAGGTTTTCCAGATGGTTGAACTGGCCAGCGCCTTTAAGCCATTCGCCTCCGTCTATCGTTATGATCGATCCGTTCAGATATTCGGCATTATCGGATACCAGGAAGGCAGCCAGATCAGCGATCTCGTCCATCCTGCCGACCCTCCTGAGCGGCACTCTTTCTATGATGCGGCTTTCTATCTCTGGTATTGGAAACAGGTTCTTCCTTGTGGCTTCAGTGGGGAAGGGCCCAGGCGCTATGGCAACATGCCTTATGCCGTATTTTGCCCATTCCACGGCCAGAGATCTAACTACTGCAAGCACACCAGCCTTTGCTGCCGCAGACGGCACCACATATCCGGACCCGGTCCATGCATAGGTAGTCACTATGTCAAGAACGACTCCGCGATGTCCTGTGCTGATCCAGCGTTTGCCAAGATCGAGCGTCATGTATATGGTTCCGTGCAGCACTATGCCAAGCACTGCATCGAAGGCATGCGGCGACAGCTTTTCAGTTGGTGAGATGAAATTGCCGGCTGCATTGTTAACGAGGATATCTATGTGCCCGAAGTGATCCATGAAATGATCGATGGTCTCAGCGACCTTTGCAGGGTCACGAACATCACAGGCGTGGTAGTCTGCATCGATCCCTGCATCCCTGAATTTGGACACAGCTTCTGATAGAACATTCTCTCTGCGGCCGCATATGGCTACGGCGGCGCCTAACTCACCGTACCTCATGCCTATATTGAAGCCAATTCCAGTGCCGCCACCAGTTATGACGGCAACCTTTCCCTTCAAAAGATCATTCCTGAACATCGCGTGAAGATGCTTAAAACCATAATAATCTTATAGAAATACAGCGAAAAATATTACTGTATCAATTTGAATTCTTTAGAATGTACCATTACTGTTTAAAGAGTTCAGTGAAAGAATCGGGAAAGTATTTCGTCCTCTCGATCAGCTCATCCATGGATATCCTCACCTGAGATGTACTGTCCCTTTCCCTTATGGTCACAGTGCCATCCTCCTTCGACTGATAATCTACGGTCACGCAGTAAGGGGTGCCGATCTCATCCTGTCTTGCATATCTTCGGCCTATGTTTCCGCCGTCATCATAGAATATGAAGGGATCCACAGCCTTGATCCTATCGAACAGATCTCTGGCGATCCTGTCAAGATTATCCTTCTTCTGCAGGGGAAATACGGCAAGATGCACTGGGGCTATGTGCGGTTCAAGCCTGAGAACCTTGTATCCATTATCACGTTTATAGTATGAGGAGTCCATGATGGTTAGGAGTATGCGATCCACACCGTAGGAAGGCTCTATCACCTTTGGTGTCTTGCCATCGATCTGGAGGTTTTCGCCGGAGAACTGCTGGTGCCTTCCAAGATCGTAAGTGCCTCTGTCTGATACGCCAACTATCTCTATCCAGTCTCCGTCCAGGAGATATTCGAAGTCCCAAGTCTCCGATGAATAGTGTGCCCTCTCACCCGGATCATGTTCTCTTGCCCTTATCCGATCCTGCTTGAATCCAAGCTTCAGAAGTATGTCGTAGGTCTTGTTGAGGAAGTAGGCCATCACTCTGTTTCCTATGATGCCGGATCTCAGAGCGTCTGAGACCTTCATCTTCTGCAATTCCCCGGTATTCCTAAGCAGGCTCAGATCCGCATATGAGTCTGGAACTGGGAAATCATCCCCATTAAGATAGAAAACCTCCACCTCAGCCTGAGAAAACTCCCTCATCCTTATCAGGGCCTGCCTTGGAGATATCTCATTCCTGAAGCCCTTACCAACTTGGCACACTATTATGGGCATTGAGTTTCTGGCGTAATTGTAAATATTCTTGAAGTTGATGAATATACCCTGCGCTGTTTCAGGCCTAAGATAAAGATCGTTCGTGCCTATGCGGAACATGAGATTGAAATCATAGGGGTTTTTGAGCCTTTCTCCGCATTTGGGGCATTTCACATCGTATTTTTCCAAAATGGCCGAAGCTTCCTCTACGGTCTTCGCTATCTCTGTTATGCCGAGGCCTTTCAGAAGGCTTTCCAGCTTGTACGGTGTGCCGCATTTGGGGCATTTCACCGCGATGTCAGAGAACTTCTCCAGATGGCCAGAAGCCCTGAACACGTCCGCAGGGGATATTACGGGAGTATCCAGGAATACCGCCCCTTCCCTAGCGTACTCCTTCTTCCATAGATTTATTATATTGTCTTTGAGTAACGTACCAAGCGGTCCATAATCATAGAAACCGGAAGATCCGCCGTATATCATGAAAGACGGCCAGAAGAACCCTCTCCTCTTTGCAAGTTCAACAACATCGTCGAAGCTCATTGAAACACACCAAGCATTTCAATATCGTACAGCATGCCATATATGCCGTGAGAATCATCCAGCACCGGAAGCTGGTTGTAGTTGTACTTTATCATGAGTTCTGCTGCCGTGGACAGCCTGTCGTTTGCGTACACGACCGTTGGATTCTTCACCATTATTTCCTCTGCCGATATCTTGGGCAGCTTTATGTCTGCGCGCTCCACAACATACTTGAATACATTGCGCAGGCCTGTCCATGACCAAGGATCTTCATCGTCCGCTATCCCCATCTCGCTCAGTATAGAGTCAAATTTCAGGTCAATCCTGTCGAATATATCTCTGTCCACAAGTAGGCCAAGAAAAGATCCATCGTCATTTATCACAGGGAAGGAGAATATCCCCGAAACGTTCATCACGGTGAGTATGGCCGGCAGTGGTGTCTTGTACCAGATAGGTACGCTGGTTTCCTTCATGACCTCCTTCACCTTAACGTTTCCATAATTTTCCTTTATCGTCTTCATGAAGTTCTGTGGTGTCAGTATGCCCTTGACATGGTTCTCCCTGTCGATTACTGTCAGATGCCTCTTCTTCTGTGCCAGCATCTCCAGAGCTGCAGTTCTGACCTCATCATCCTCATACACTGCCTTTGATCTCCTCATGACCATGGCGGTCTGGGTCTCTCTAGGGTTTGCAAATATATCTCTCCTACTGACAAATCCAACGTAATAGCCATTCTGATCCGTTATAGGCACTCCTGTGACATTGTATTTGATCAGTACCTTTATTACTTCATTGATGGAACTTGGAACGTGATATGTTATTGGGTCTGGTGTCATTATATCGGCTACTTTCATGATGGCGGTGCATTGTTAATTTGGATAAAATTGTTTTCATAGGGGCAACCGACAGGATATCATTTGAGCCAATCATGAGCTGAATCATAGCATATTCCCGTTCAGCTATTCATAACGTTCATCATGCATGCTGTCGCAGTTCTCCAATGTATGGAAACTTTGCTACAATCCATTTTGGAATGCATCTTACTTAGGTTATGTTCTATACGTATACATATTCAGAACGTGTCAGAGCTGCGAAACGATATAAAATTACCTGATAATTGGGAGATCGTATGTTGGAATGTAAGGGCCATGCTTATAATCCGTAATTCTAATAACTATTTATACAAATACTGTATTATATTATTAACTATGAAGGCAAATGAGGTATTAAATCTGCTACGAATATCATGAAAGACGCTTCATGTATACGCCTCAACGGGG
>NZ_QJSM01000012.1 GCF_003205235.1 Thermoplasma sp. Kam2015
ATCCGTAATTCTAATAACTATTTATACAAATACTGTATTATATTATTAACTATGAAGGCAAATGAGGTATTAAATCTGCTACGAATATCATGAAAGACGCTTCATGTATACGCCTCAACGGGGAAGAAAGGTTCAATGGAGATAGGCTATGAGGATAATTCTAACTGAACAGATCTTCATCCGTGACAATGGTGTAATATCCAGAATGTGCCATGTATCAAAGAACCTATATAATCAGGTTAATTATATTCTAAGAAACCAGTTCTTCAATAAGGAAAAATTATCATCATATAAGGATCTTGCAAAACAGTTTTCAAAACCATCAGGTATAGAGGAAAACAACAATTTCCAGAAACTGCCAGCACAGACGGCACAGTGGACAATAAGAAAGGTCAAGGAATCATGGAATTCGTTCTTCATGGCATTAAAAACATACAAAAAACATCCAGAACTATTCGATGGAATTCCGAAACCACCTAAATACAAGAATAAAGATGGAGAATTTATATTAATATTCACAAACCAGCAGTGTTCTATTGATAATGGAATATTAAAATTCCCAAAGATCATGGATCTGGAGGTGAAGACAAGGTTAGATGATAATACAGATTTAAGGGAAGTGCGGATTATACCATTGGGCATCGGCTATAATGTGGAGATAGTATATTCTAAAGAGATATCAGACGTATCGGAGTTAAGCCCTAAGAGAATACTGGGCATCGATATTGGTGTGAGGAACATCGTAACCATTGGAAACAACATATCCGAAAAGGGTATTGCTGTCAAGGGCGGTGTTCTGAAATCAATAAACCAGTATTTCAATAAAGAGTTATCAAGATTAAAATCTATCAATGACAGGCAGAGGAAAAACAGAGAGGATACAAAAAGGATAAACAGGCTGTATTTAACAAGGAACAGAAAAATAAAGGATATCATGCATAAACTATCAAAAGCAGTCATAGAATATGCCATGAATAATAAAATCGACACAATTGTAATAGGCCATAATAATGGATGGAAGCAGGATACCGATATTGGTAAGGAGAACAATCAGAACTTTGTGCAGATACCCTTTAATATGCTCATACAGCAGATTGAATACAAAGCAGAAGAGAAAGGGATCAATGTCATGATACAGGAGGAGAGCTATACAAGCATATGTTCGTTTCTTGATAACGAAAGCATAGAACACCACAACACGTACATGGGAAAGAGAATAAAGAGGGGTGTATTCCAGTCTGCAAATGGAACATTAATACATGCTGACCTGCAGGCTTCTTACAATATGATAAAAAAGGCAGTCCCTGAAGCATTTGACGGGATAGAGGGTATTGGGTTGTACCCACGGAGTTTAAGCATCAAGGAGATGATAACTTCCAAAGGTGGATGTTAACATGGTTAACAGAAACCATAACCTGATCCTTGCTGGCATAATTCCGTTGACCCCATCACCAAAGCTGTTCATACAAGTCCATTCTTCAGAACGCATGGTTTTTCCTTCGATTCTGAATCATCTTATCATGGATATGATTTAACATCACAATAAAGAAATTTATTCCCATTTGCGATATAGTATTATGGAAGAATATGATGTCATAACAATCGGAGCCGGAGGTGCCGCATATCCGGCTGCGTTCAGGTTGAAAAGATCAGGATACAGCGTTCTAATGATAGATAAGAAGGGGGTGATGTCAGGAAACTGCCTGGCTGAGGGCTGTGTCCCCTCAAAAGCTGTTATAGAGACCGTCCATACAATGACGAAGATGAGGCATTTTGAGAATGTCTACATAGACTACGGAAAGATTGTGGATCACAAGGATGAAGTTCAGAATATACGTTATAAACAACATGATGAGGAACTGAAGGAAGCTGGATTGACAATAATTAAGGGCACTGCCAGGCTGATAGACGAAAATACGGTGGAGGTTAAAACAGACACCGGATCGACACGCTACAGGGCCAGATCTATCATAATAGCCTCCGGTTCCGACACGTTCGTGCCTAAGATACCCGGTTCCGATCTTGCATGGACCAGCGCGGATCTCTATAAGCTAAACGCGAAGATCCGGAAGCTGCCACGCAGCATTGCGATCATAGGCGGTGGATATATAGGAATGGAAACGGCATCGTTCATGTCTTTGATGGGGGTGAAGGTCACCGTTATAGAGATGCTGGAGAGAGTCTTCAGCAACATGGATAGATCAATGGTGGACAAGTTGCTTCCATTGCTGCCTGAGATGAACATAAAGACATCCTCGCCTGTTCAATCTATAGAAAAACACGGCGACGTCTACAGGGTGAATTTTGGGCAGGCAGATGACATCAAATACGTCGACGTTGATGCCGTGTTGATGGCGGTGGGCAGGGTTCCAGTTTTTCCTGAGGGAATAGAAGATCTCGGCATAGAGCACGATCGGCATGGCATAAAGGTAAACATGGCAATGCAGACAAACATAAAGAATATATATGCCACCGGAGATGTGAACGGCATAACGCCGCTCTTCCATGCAGCAAAGCGTCAGTCCTTGGTTGCTGCAAACAACATAATGGCGAACAACGTTCCCACAGACTACTTTGATCCGCTCTCTGTTCCGTTCACAGTCTATACGATACCGCAGATGGCATACGTTGGTATCCTGCCTTCTCAGGCTGAAAAGATGGGTATAGAATATATGGAGGCAGATTACCAGATTGAGAAGGATTCCATGGCGCAGATAAACAACGAGATGTACGGAGAGATCAGGATATTCACCGATAAGAGGATGAAGATAATCGGAGGATATGTCATCGGAAACGATGCAGGAAACGTGATAAACGAGATAGCGCTTGCCGTTTCAAAGGGCTTGAGCCTGAGAGATCTGGCTGAAATGGCCCATCAGCATCCAATGACCTTCGAAGGACTTGATTCGGCCGCAAGGAAACTGTACTGACCATTGCGCGAAAGGATCAACATCAATACGGATCTAAAACAGGCTATGTGCAAGCAAAAATAGCATCTCAGGCATATAGCTATTCAGATCATCCATAACATTTGATGTATTTATTTGGTATCATTTTTTCTGTTCGATATCCTCCATACGTATGCTGTTTCGGAACAGCGATCCTCCAACTAAACCTCCAACTATGGAGAAGAGGGTAAAATCTATGGCTATTCTCCCCACAAGCGGCGATGCTGGCGAATTTATCTGCTGCACCGAATAGCTGATGAACGAATATATGAAGCTGTTTCCGGTTGAACTCTGGATGGCCTGCATCATGGATGTCGGCATGGCTATAGTCAACGTGATCATTATGAATACAGTTATGAGCGCTGATATGAGGGCTGCAAGTGCTCCCCTGCCGGATCCCTTAGACGCTATGCCGGCTATCATTCCAGATATGAACCATGAAACTGGGGTAACTGTGACCATAGCTATGAGAAAGAGGATGCCTGCTGCCGTTCCAGCGGCGAGACTTCCGGTTCTCGCGAGTAGAGGCATAACCATTTAACGTTTGCCATGTATTAAGCATTATGGCGATGCATTGAGAAAGAAGAACAATACGTAGAAATATATTTATAACGGTTATATGATGCTGAACAAGGTGCACAGCTACGGACGATCGTAACATTTTCTTCATAAGATTCGGTATAGTCGTTGCAACGTTCTTTTCGCTGGCACTGTATGCCGGATCATTCACATTCATACTGAGAGAAGGTGCCATACCGGCCTATTACCTCGGTGTGTTTTTTGCAGTTGCGGTTATATTTTATCTGATATTCAACTCGCTCTCCAGAGAATATGTGGAAAAGGCTGGAGATGCCATAACTGTTCCGCTATCTATATTGATGGTTGCTGTGGCTTTCATACTCGTTTACATCTCCCAGGCTATTCCTATACTATCCATTTCTGTGGTGCTCTTCGTCATATCGCTGACGATATTTTACAATTCCACAGTGAGAAACAGCGTCTCGGTTAGCGCTAATCAGAGGATATTCATGGGCGGAGCCGGGCTTGGCGGTTTCATCGGTTTGATAGCATCTGGAGTGTTTCCAGGCCAGATATCAGTTCTTGATTCCTATATGGCGATAATAATGCTGGCTGTAGGCCTGGTATCGGTTTTCATCTTCTTCAAGAGGCCCACCGGAAAATTCAGGACGGCGGATCTGCTCCATGTATTCATAAGGCCGTTCAACGCCATGGACAGGATAAACACGGTTGAGAAGAAGCTTCTGCTACTTGCGGTCTCGCTGGACGAGATATTCGTCTGGATATCCATAGGCGCATCTTTCCCGTTCATAATATCTGCAGGCCTTAACTCGCAAATGTCACGTTCCTCTGTCATGATAGCCGTTGCGGTTGCCATCATCATCGGCGCTCTCTTGATATATCTTTTTGAATCGTCAAACATACCGGCCTTACCATTCTTCTATCCTGCGAAGGATCTTGTCCTCGTCGCAGGCCTGCTCCTCATAAGTTTCATGTCTCCGCCCGCGTTTGTTGCAGGCGTCATATTCCTATCGCTGCTTCCTACAGCATTCATCTGGTCTGGTCGTTTTATAAGCTCGCAGTTTCCAACATCCTTTGATTTCAGGCAGATAACTTCATTTTTCAGGAATCCGATAATGGTCATATCGCCGCTCATGGGTTCGATACTTTGGGCCGTAAGCGGAAACCTGCTTTTCCTAGTTGCCATGAGTTTCGCAATACTCGCACTCGTCATTGGGATCATAGTAATAACCAATCCCAGGGTATTCAAGGTCAGCGATACATACGAGACAGCGAATAATTGAGGATGATGGAAAACGTATATACGCTACGGAATCATATCAGAACGATGGTAAACGTAGCTGTTCTAATTAAACAAATTATAGACATAGACCAGATGAAGACAGACAGCGAGGGAAAACCAATTCTTACAGGTGTCCCGTACAGACTGGAGAACCTCAGCAAGAACGCTATCGAAGCAGCTGTGAGGATCAAGGAAAAGCACGGCGGTAAGGTAACAGGCATAATCTTTGGAACGGAGGCTGGCACTTCGGCTATGAAGGAATCATATGCCATGGGTGTCGACGAAGGCATACTCATAACGGGATACAAAGGAAGCAATCCTCAGGTTACGGCAAAGGCCATTCTCACGTACCTGAAGCAGATCCAGGTTGATATGGTGATATTGGGTGATCAGTCTGCGGATTCCTACACCGGCATGCTCCCTGGCCTGATATCTGCCGGTCTTGGGATACCGCTTCTTGGCAATGCAAATAGGATAGATATCGAAGGAAAGGTTGTGCGGATAACCCAGGTTGGCGAGACAGAAAATGTCGAGATGGAGGCCGAGATGCCGGTGGTAGTTTCGGTAACGCAGGAGATCAATGAGCCACGGCTTCCACCAGTGCTGCAGATAATGGCCGCTGGAAGGAAACCGATACGTACAGAAAAGTTTGACGGTTCGTTCAGCAACGTTAGTGTTCTCTCCAATCTCGCTCCTAAGAGTGAGAGAAAGAAAAAAGTGTTCGAAAAGGTTGACGAGGGTGTTGCCGAGATAGTTAAAGTTCTTAAGGAGGAGGTTAGATGAAATTTCTGACTCTTTCGGATGATATAAATTTCCTCAGACAGATAAATACGCTGATCTCAGGAAAGGGAGAGTTCGATTCGATTCTGATAGGCGAAGGCGATCCGAAGGGCCTGGGATCCGGCGTCCTCTTCAGAGTCAAAAAGGATACGCCCTTTGACGCTATCTCCGAGGGCATACTGAAAATAAGCAAAAACTACGATTACTTGGTCATAGGTTCCACAGAGATCGGAAGAGAGATCGCCGGATATCTTTCATTCAAGACAGGTTTCTACACTGCGACAGAGATATTCTATCTGGATATCAATGGAGAGAAGGTGCACACAAAGCGCTTCTTCTTCGGCGGCAAGACGGTCATAGAGGAGGAAAGCGACGCCAGGATAATTACAGTGGCGCCAGGCGTTGTAGAAGCCAGGGATCTCGGTTCCACACCGCAGATGAAGGATCTCGATGTGGCGCAGAGCAGGATCAGGATCACGAAATTCACCAGCAAGGCCGGCGGAAGCGTAAGGCTAGAGGATGCCAAGGTAATAGTTTCTGTGGGCAGGGGTATAGGAAGCAAGGAAAATATAGCCAAGGTGGAGCCGCTTGCCAAGGCCCTGAACGGAGAAATAGCTGGATCTCGCCCTGTTTGCATGGACTATGGCTGGCTCAGCGAGGACAGACAGGTGGGCCTATCTGGAAAGAAGGTCTCTCCAAAGGTGTACATAGCTCTTGGGATATCAGGTCAGATACAGCATATAGCGGGCATGAGAAATTCGAAGACCGTGATAGCCATAAATAAAGATAAGAACGCACCCATCTTTCAGGAGTGCGATTACGGCATTGTAGGGGATATATTCACGGTGGTTCCAAAAATACTGGAACAGCTGAAGCAGTGAAACATCTTCGGAATGCAAATTTTTTGATCTATTTATTATCCCCCAATTTTTACAGTTCAATTACCTATCTGCCAAAATTTATATAACGTACATACGATCATCATCAAATGCAAAACCTCAGGCAGGGCGCTTTTGAGATGGGGCTGACCTTCTGGCAGATACCTGTCATACTTGTTTTACTGATACCAGCTGGGTTCACCTTCATATCCGATTCTTCAAGCCCCATAACGTATGCGATCGAGATTCTGTGGATCATGGGCATGCCTATAATAGCCATCGCGCTTGCCGGGGCATTCAAGAGCAGAAATGTGAGGCTTTCAGATTTCAGCGGGCATATAGACGAAACCGTGATATTCCAGATAGCCTCAATAGCAAGATGGGATGTTGTGAATGCGCTGGAGAGAGTTGTAAATTCCATCCTGTCGTCCGCGCCGCGCAACCTGAGAAGCTGGCTCATAAATATAGTAATAGAGGAGAATTCGGAGGCCAGATCCTATCTTGAAAAGAAGTATGCCGGAAACGAACGCATCAGAATAACTGTTGTTCCCAGAGAATACCGTACAAAAAAAGGCGCACTGGCAAAATCCAGGGCAAATCAGTATGCAATAGAGAATCTCAGGGCGCAGGGGCTCGTTTCCAAGAATATATGGATATACCATCTGGATGATGATACCTCAATTGGGCCAGAGAGCGTCGCGGCGGTTGCAGAGCATATCATGAGGTATGGAGACAGATACTATCTGGCCCAGGGCATACTCTCATTTCCGCACTTCCTGACGAGAAACTTCATAACGAAGTACGCCGACTCCATGAGGCCCACAGACGATCTGACTAGATTCTATTTCTTCACCAATGTTTTGAAGATGCCACTGATAGGCCTGCATGGAGAGAACATGCTGGTGCGTTCAGATATTGAGGAGTCAGTGGGCTGGGATAACGGCAACAGGGCCATAGCGGACGACAGCTTCTTTGCCCTGAACTTCGCCTACCTATATCCGGGGAGATCTGCATTCATGCCAGCCATAACATATGGATCGTCGCCGGCAACGGTGAGAGACATGCTGAAGCAGAGGAAGCGCTGGTTCCTTAACGTTTCCAATCTAAGTTTTTACGGCGGAATACCCGTTAAATACAGGGCCTTCATGATATACAGCATCATATTCTGGATGGGCATGGTGGTGCAGAATATAGTCCCCGTGCTAATGATATTACATATGATGGGCATAATAGACATGGCGGTCATAAACCCAGAGGTGCTTTTCCTGTGGGCTTTCACGCTCTCCTTCTGGATATGGTTCTACATATCCGGCCTTCGTATCAATAGGGAGGTATCGGGCGTGTACAGGGAGAATATAATCGATTACGCCATACTGGTCTTTCTCTATATATTCGTGATATCGCCGCTGGAGATAATCGGAGGGATCCTTGGCTTCATAGGTTTTCTGCGGAACGAAAGATCATTTGAGGTCATATCAAAGCCAATCTGACGATACACTGCGATCCATCAGATCCCCGAATTCAGATATCAGCGTAGTTGCGTATATCCCTCTCCCAAGAATGAAATCCATGACGTTGCCTGAGACTGAGAAATTTAAAGGCTTGGCGGAGACGATGCGTCTGTCACCCGTTGAGGAAAGGTGCGGATATTCCCTGTTTCTGAACATATCAGTTTCCACATGTTCCTCTTCCAGAATCCTTGCCTCTATCTCCCCGAACTCGCTTCTGTCAGGCCCGACCTCAGATCCAATTATTGGGATTGTTATTCTGATCTTATCCGATCTGATGAGTTCGTTTATCCTGTTAACGTTGATCTCGTTAACCTCGATTGGCCTGGATTTATCTGGATTGAAATATGTGTCAACCGGGTACGCGACATCCCCAGGTATAGCCGTATTGAGACCATATCTCTCTATCCTTGCACTCAGCATTTTGTTGAATAGATACGACTGATAGGCATGGACGAACATTATTGCCAGATTCTTCGGAAGCGCGTCAAAAGCGCCTTCAAAGGTGTGGTGCTGTGCGTAGTATCCTATCAGCGATCTCTCGAATTTCAGAGTTCTGGGAAACTCCTCAAGTGCAGAAGCATGGTCAAGGGTCTCTATGAACTTCCTCCTGTAGTCCTCTGTATCATAGCGTTCGTCATAGATATACAGGCGCACGGCGTCCTCATACTTCCCCATAACTATGAGGCGCCCAATGTCATGTGTGTTGCTGCGCCTGGATCCAAACCTCTGCTGACCAAAATAGTTTGGAAAGCCGCCCCTCTCCATCATAGCCGTATACTGATCCATGATCCAGCTATCATCAGGCCCTTGGAATCTTATTCTGAAATGGTTGGCAGTTAGATCGCCCAGCTTAAGATAGTGATCGCTTCTGAAGGTTTCAAGCACCCTGAAGCCGTTGAAGGCCAGATCTGAAACGTCAACGGGCGCATTTATGCAGAAATACTGGATCTTCGTTGCCCTCTTGTCCTTCGTTCCAGCATATGATATCCTCTTTCTGCTTATTCTAAGCGCAGAGGCCATGGCTTCCACGACCTTATTTGTATCCCAGTCGATTACCTCTGCCTTTACTATCAGATAGCGTCCTCTCTCGTTTTTTGGGATCTCTGCGATCTCCTCGACGAAAAAGTCCTCCGGCTTCATCTTTATGCTTATCGGATGCCCGCCTCTCACTGAACGATCACCACTTAACATACGATCCTGCGTTTAAGCAAATTCGATCAGGTCAATTGAAACGAAAGGACAAAACAGCGTTCGTTTCAGGATAACATATTGACATGGGCCTCAATAAACCTTCACCTGCCGGTACAGGTTATCCCTCTCCACAGGGACCATACCGAGATCCTTTATGCTCCTTATTATGATCTCCTTATGCAGATTGCCCACGTTCTTGCCAGTTGCCGGTATCACGCGTTCATCATAGATTGTACCGCCCCAATCGTTTGACCCGTAGAGTATGGCAAGCTGTCCCATCTCCACACCGTTGGTGAGCCAGGAGCTCTGTATTATGGGAAGATGATAGTTGAGCACTATTCTTGAGATGGCAACATTCCTGATGACGTCCTCGGCCTGTGATCTATGATCGAGAACACCCTCCCTCTGCAGCTGAGTATTATCAGGTTCCATGTTCCATGCCGTGAAGGATAAGAAGCCATGGTACTTCTTCTGGAGATCCCTTATCGCTATGAGGTGATGAGCCTTGTTCACGCTCTTCTCTATATGACCATACACCATGGTTGCTGAGGTCCTGACTCCGATCCTGTGCGCAGTCTCCATGATCTCAAGCCACTGTTTGCCGCTTCCAGGGGGCCTTCCAAGGGCTACCCTGACGTCCTCATCCAGTATCTCGGCGCCTGCACCGGGTATTGTCTCCAGGCCAGCCTCTCTCAAGATCGATATGGTATCCTCATAGCTCATCCGCGCCTTTCTGGAGATGAAATTTATCTCCGCAGTGGAGAGCCCGTTTATACCTACATCCGGGAACTCCTTCCTTATCCTTCTGAATACCTCAATATAATAATCAAGATCCAGATTGGGATTGACTCCGCCCTGTATGAGCACCTGGCGTATACCCAGTGGATAATACTTCCTGATCTCCTCTATAACCTGATCGGGCGTCATCGTGTACGCATCAGGCTCCTTGCCTGTTCTGTAAAAAGCACAGAATTTGCATCTAACATTGCACACGTTCGTATAGTTGAGTATTATGTTTGAAACGAATGAGACGCGGTTGCCGCTTATCCTTTCGGTTATCTTTCTTGCGAGCTTGCCAAGATCGTTCACGTCTGCTTCGTCATACATGAAAATGATATCATCTACATCCAGATCCTCGCCACTCTCCACTTTTCTCTCGATTGATGAAATGTAATTGGATACTATCACGATACACTATTTTTCTATGGTTATTAACGTTTGCCTCTCATTTGCTGAACATCATGAATTTTCCTCAGAACCGCGGATACGCATACCCCCTATGACTTCCTCATAGGATCTGTAAAGCAGTATGAGAAGCGAGGTGAGAGTCGGCTTGTGCTTGTTGGACCACTCTATATCCTTGCTCATGTATGCAAGATGTTTGTCTACCCTGTTGCTCTTGCAGTAGTTATTTCCATGCCTATAGTTCTGCACATTTCTTATTATGGTATCCCTTGTTTCGCGATCTATGTCGCCTACATCGTATCTCAGCTGGGTCATCCTTATCTCAGCGTCATAGGTTGCGTTCACTATGTCCTCCCTGCTCATCCACTGAGTCTCATAATCAAGGAAATCATACCATGTCTTTCCGGTGTCAAGTATGTGGTATATTTCTGCCAGGCTTCTGGCGAGGACATTGAAGCCATAAAGATCGGACTTCTCGTACCAGAGTGATCCGGGATCAACAAATGGCGCTATGGGGGATATGAAGGTGCTAAGCTTCATTCTGGATCCCTTGAAGTCCTTCATCAGTTTACCAGCATATTCCACCGTATCGATAACATTGCCGTAGTCCTGATGAGATAGCCCGATGGAAAAGTAAACATCAAATTTCTTTGATCCGTATTTTTCCGCCAGCCTCAGGGATCTCTCGAGATCCTCATTGCTGTATCCGCTCTTGTTCCAGTTTCTGATACTCTCATCTGAGGTTTCTGGAGAGATCTCCATGGAAAAATCGACCACGCTCCTGCTGATCGCCCTTGCATAATCCTCGTTGAAGGGCTTGAAGTACTCAGTGAGTATCGGTATGTCTATTCTGCGATCTCTCAAGCACGCAAAGAACCTTTCATAGTACTTGGGTCCGGCGAGCGCAAGATCTCCGACCACGAAGACAGGGGAGCCCAGTATCTCTTGGGACAGTTCTATCTCGTCCACAACCCTGCATGGATCCCTGAACTGGTAATTGATCGCAAAGTTATTCTTATATGAGAAGTTCGAACCTCCGCAGAAACCGCAGTTGAGCTGGCAACCCCTCTCTATGAGGGTGAAGCCTTCAGGGTTGCGCAGCCAGTCTGCATAGGGAAGATGACCCTTTATGTCGTGATATTTTATTGCGTTTTTAAGCAGAACCTCATAGTTGAAAAAGACGTTTTCAAGGCCTTTTCTGAAATCATATGGCCTCTCCTCCTTTATCATGCCGTTTTCCCTGTGAACAAGCCCGGGAACATCCGACAGCGATCCACCTTCGATCAGCGTTTCAGCCAGCTTATATATGCCATACTCCTGAAAATCGCCAGCCAGCACAAAATCCACGAACGGATAGTTCTTCATTATCTCCTTCCTGAAGTAGGTTGAAGAGTAGCCGCCGAATACAATGTATGAGTTCGGATGCAGGTTCTTCACGATCCTTGCCAGATTGAGCGCCCCATGTGCGTGTGGGAGCCAGTGAAGATCTATGCCGTATATTGGCGCCTCAAGATCCCTGAGGTATGATACCGGATCAAACTTTTTGGACTGCACCATCCTGACGGCCACGTTTGCTATTCTTGCATTGAAGCCATTCTGAACCAGATAATTAAGCATGCTCACAAAGCCAACAGGATACATCTCGAATACCGGGGTGGATGGGACAACGTCGCTGATAGGCCCTGGATCTATATCCCTCTTCCTGAAATCATATATAGATGGAGGGTGTATAAAAACAACATCAGCATTCATAGGGCACGCGAAGACATTTTTCTGCCGTATTTAAGCATTTGTCGATGCTAAGTGCGCAAAAATCTTAAATACGTCAAATAAAAAACCAGTTTGCATCTCACGCACCCCTTGATGAAGCTTTTCGCAATGCTGGCTCCAAGTTTAAATATCAAATGACAATGAGTATAAAATGATATCCTACGATGTTGAATACTGGGTCGAGAGGGCAAGATCCTCCCCCATAACCTTCAACGAGGCAATGGAACTGTCCGGCATGGATCTATTCGACCTGATGAAGATAGCCAATAGACTTACCGAAACAGACGTCGGTGAAACTGTCACCTACGCTGTTTCCTACAATATAAATTATACAAATTACTGTACGGCAAGCTGCCCAATCTGTGCCTTTTATGTGCCCTACAAAAACAAGAGATTTGGGAAGGGCTATGAGCTGAGCAAGGAAATGATAATGCATGAGGCATACGAGGCCAAGAAGAGGCAGGTTACGGAAATACATATAGTCGGCGGCTTTGATCCCGATCTTACGATCGAATACTATGAGGACATGTTCAGGACAATAAGATCAATAGTGCCGGATGTCACCATAAAGGCGTTTACCATACCGGAGATAGATTTCATAGCCAGAACGACAGGAAACAGTATAAAGGAAGCGGTCTCAAGATTTATGGAAGCCGGTATGAATGCGCATACCGGAGGCGGTGCCGAGATATTCGATCCGGAGATAAGGAAGATCGTATCTACGCCTGAAAAGATATCCGGAGATAAGTGGTTGGAGGACGCGAAGATAATCCATTCCATGGGGCTCAAGGGCAATTCAACGATGACATATGGCCATGTCGAGGGATGGAATCACATCGTCGATCATATGATAAAGATAAGGGACAATCAGTTGGAGGTTCCGGGATTTCTATCATTCATTCCTTTGAAGTTCAGTCCTGAAAACACTGCTCTTCTCAGATCCGGAAGGGTGAAGGGGCCGGCACCGGTGGACAAGGATCTCAAGGTCATAGCACTTGCCAGGATCATCATGGGCGATGCCATAAGAAACATAAGCGTCTACTGGGTTGCTCTGGGAAAGCTTGTTGCGCAGATAGCCATAAACGGCGGAGGAAGTGATCTGGTCGGCACAGCGTACAGTGAGAAGGTTTTTGGAGCGACGGACAGAAGAACACCCACAACAACGGAGGAGCTCAACCGCCTGATAAGGCAGGCTGGGAAGATACCGGCCATAAGGGATACTTTCTACAACATAATGGCGTACGCATGATATCCATAATAGACTTCGCTCACAGCGATCCCCTTTACCTGGGGTTCGAAAACAAGGCCATCGTGGTGCGCAATAATCCATTCAAAAATCTTGATCTGGTGCTTTCCGGAGACGTTCAGATAGGCATGGTCTCCTTGGTCTCTTATCTGGAGAACGCCGAGAGTTTGCGCCTTCTGAAGACTGCAAATATACACTCACTGAACAAGACGATATCGACGATTCTGATATCGAGGGCGAACAGACTGAAGAAGGAGATCACAGTTGCCATAACGTCCAATACCAGAACAACCGAACTCTATCTGGATCTCGTGCTGTCAAGGCTTGGAATAGATCATAAATTCGTGCATTCCGATCGGAAGGAAGCCGACGATCTTTTATCTCTTGCCGAATATGCACTGCTGAATGGTGACGAAGCCCTGGCCGTATACAGAACAAGGATCAACATACTTATGGACGTGGGCAGTGCGTTCGCACGCATATTTCACATTTCTCCAGTTTACGCCGTGTCAGTTTCGAGGATCGAGGAAGATCCAGATACAGCAGCGCTGGATAGTGCAGTGGTGAGATCCGCAGAATTCAAGAGGGAGTGTGCCAGATCCCTCGCCGATCGCCTGAAGATACCAGGTACCGTGGCGGAAGATTACTACAAAACGATACTATACGATTACGATACCCATGTATCTGAAACAATAGAGTTCGTGAAAAAGGCCTATGAATCAAGGGCTAGGGATGGTCTATCATCTTCCATGTTCCGCTGACATTATCTGTCGTAGGATCAGGCAACATTTATTTATTGGTTTTTACTTCCTTTCGCATGTATAGAGAAAAATTCACGAAGATAACGGAAGGATTCACTTTTGATGATGTTCTGCTTATGCCAATGCGCACATCCGTGGAGCCAAAGAATGTTGTTGTTTCATCCAGGATAAGCAGGCATATAAGCGTCAAGGTTCCGATAATAAGTTCTCCAATGGATACCGTGACTGAGGATGCTATGGCCATAGCCATGGCGAGATACGGTGCGATCGGCGTCATACATCGGAATCAGCCGAGAGAAAAGGAGGTGGAGATGATCAAGCGCGTGAAGCGCGAAGAGACCATCATAATAAGGGATGTCTATACCATAAGCCCGGAGACGCCAATCGAGGTTGCAAAGACGCTGATGGCAACGAGGAACATAGCCGGCCTGCCGGTTGTCAAGGACGACAAGCTTGTGGGCATCGTCACCAAGAGGGATCTTGAGTTCGTCAAAAAGGGATCATCTGTATCGGACGTAATGGTAAGAGACGTGATAACCGCGCCAGAGAACGTTGACATAGAAGAGGCCATAGAGATACTGCATAAGAACAGGATAGAGAAGCTCCCTCTCGTTGACAGATCTGGGCGCCTCGTAGGGCTCATAACAGCGAAGGACATAATCACGAGGCAAAAGTTTCCCGACGCATCAAGGGACAGCGATGGACAGCTCATGGTTGGTGCCGCAGTTGGGCCCTTCGACATTGACAGGGCCATTGAGGTTGAAAAAGCCGGCGCTGATTTCATAGTGGTGGATACGGCGCATGCTGACAATGAGAACGTGCTCTCCTCAATCCGCAACATGAAGAAGCAGATATCAGTGGATATAGTTGCAGGAAATATCGCCACGGCACAGGCGGCTGAGGATCTCATAGCATGCGAAGTGGACGGGCTCAGGGTTGGCATTGGCCCCGGTTCCATATGCACGACTAGGATAGTCGCGGGAGTCGGAGTTCCACAGCTCACTGCAATATCGGAGGTTGCAGAGGTGGCTAAGGAGAGCGGGATTCCTGTCATAGCAGATGGCGGCATACGATATTCTGGAGACATAGTCAAGGCCATAGCTGCCGGAGCGGACGCAGTCATGCTTGGATCCATGCTTGCAGGAACTGAGGAGAGCCCCGGCCAGGAGATGATAATAAACGGCAGGAAATACAAGGCGTATAGGGGAATGGGGTCCATAGGTGCCTTAACAACAGGACTCTCAGACAGGTATAGCAAGCTCGGAAACGGTTTCATAGCTGAAGGTGTAGAGGGTGCGGTGCCTTACAGGGGCCGGGTGGATGAGGTGCTGTTCCAGCTTGTCGGGGGTCTGCGCACAGGTATGGGATACGTGGGTGCGGCAACGATCGAAGATCTGAAGAGAAACGGGAAGTTCGTGAGAATAACCAATAACGGTCTCAGGGAGAGCCATCCCCATGATATAAGGCTGATAAGCGAGCCGCCCAACTATCAGATCTCCAACATCAATCCTTAATTACACCTTTTTGTTATCACCATATCTATTTTTCATGCGATCTGGTCTATATGATAATCAGAAACCGCTTCACGGATGAGATCGAGGATGCGTATCTGGAGTCATGCATTCCGCAGATGAAACCAGATGTTATTGAATCTGCATCGGATTCTCTCAGATCCATGTCCGTGGATCAGATGTCTTCGTCTTTTGACAGGGTACTGCAGTACTTGCGCGATAACGTCGGCGCCATACTTCCAAGGATAGCTTCTACAACAGGAAAGCCAGTAAAATATCTGAAATTGGAAATAGAACGTTCGATCTCCGCTGCGAGAAGGATGTCGATAATTGCAGATCCAGCATTCTATGCACTGCCGTCATGTTCCGTGATCTATCCAGATTATCAGGATCCAATCGCTTCTCTCATCATACCAGCCCTCTTCTTTCTTTCAAACCGTATACCTGTGGCGGTCATTCCTGATAGGTATGCGTTCATTGTTCCATATCTAGTTTACAAAGCTTTTTCTGGTTCTGGCCTGCCGAATGGTTCTTTCAGCATATCCGATGGTGATCCTTCTGGTGACCTTCCGCGGGGCTGTCCTGTGGTCTGCTACTCTACGGACAGGAAGCCAGAGATGCGGGATAATTCAGGCAGTATCTACCTTGATCAAGGCGGCCAGGCCCTGGCCATAGTGTGGAAGGACGCGGATGTGGACTTTGCCGCTCAGGATCTTGTAAACTCTATGATCGAAAGACACAGCGTATTTCTGAGAAAGATCATAGTGCATGAGGACATCTTCGAGTACTTCCTAAACAGGATGAAGGAACTTCTCTCGTCTATAAAGGCGGGAGACCCCAGTGACGTGTGCACGCAGCTTGGCCCATGTGCCTCGGATCTGGATCTAGTAAGATCGCTCAACATCATGGCGGAAGCAAGGAGATCAAGATCGCTGATGTTCTCAAAAGGCCCGGAGGGCAATATCATAACACCTTCGCTGATAAACGGCGATATTATCGATTTCGATGACATGATATACACCCCGGTTTACATCGTGCAAAGCGCCAATTCTATGGAGTATGCTCTTGCAGCTGCAGGGAAGATGGATCCAGTCAGTCTCGCACTTTACAGCTCAGATTCAATGCTGTTTCGCATGCTGATTCACAGAACAACATCAAGGTACATAGGTTTGAACCGGTACCCTGATATTTCATATATCCCAAACGTTGCCTTCGCGAAACGCGATATATTCCTCTGATTTTTTGCCTTTCCGCATAGCATATCTATCTTTGCATGGCAAAAAAAAAGCATCATATACATATATTAAGGATAATTAAATCTCAGCCTGAATATTAATCTATCATACCTAATTTTCGTCTGAAATCGCACAGGTTTTCGGGCTGTCATCATGGATCTTATGAGATCGTTTTCATTAACGATCCAGATCTCGACAGTTCTTGTTCATCTGAGTCTGCCTGACATGTATATGCCGACGCTCATAATGGCGAATCCGATCAGCATCGTTCTGGAAATGCCCTCGTGCAGAATGATCAGGGACAGCACGACGCTTATCGCCGGCACTATGAAAAAGTAGGCGGATATGGCACTCACCCTGTATTTTCTGTAGAGCGTAAGGAAGATGAAGTAAGCCACCGCGGTGCCGAGGGAGCCCATATATAGCATGATAAGGTTGAACTGAGGGTTCATCAGGTTTCTGTTTATTCCTCCGGTGATCAGTGCTATTACCAGAACGACCGGCATCGCGTACAGCAGCTGAAGCGTGTTCAGGCCGGCGGAATCGTATCCAGTCAGGAATTTCCTGTAGAAGACCGTTCCAAGAGCCCAGCTCAGAGCCGCGAGTATGAGCATGATGAGATCCAGATAGTCGGATACATCAACCGATCTGAAGAATATTATCACCAGGCCAGCAAAGCCAAGTGCAATCCCAGTGGCTTTGCCCATTCCAAACCTGTCGTTAAGCAGGAAATAGGAAGCCGCAAGGGACATTATTGGATAGGAATATATTATTATAGAAGTGAGGGACGCGCTCACACCAGTTTCGCCGAAGAACCAGAGCGAAAAGAATGCGGTTATGTTAAGGTTGGCAAGCACGAAAACCTTAAGGTGCTCTGCGAGCTTCTTGGGAAACTTTATCTGCCTGAAGAAAAGTGCAGATGAGAATGCCAGTGCGTATAGAACCCGCATGATCAGGATGGATGAGGAAACGTCGTAGCTGTAGGCATATTTCACCATTATGTAGTTGAGGCCCCAGAAAAACGCCATTAAGAAAAACAGCGCAGGCTCTCCGTATTTCTGCATCCCGTGGTGATTTCCAGGTCGATTATATTACTTTTGAATTCCATGGATAAAGATAATCCATTTATCCTCGAAATGGATGATCCGAAAGTAGAAGATGTCGCAGCTGGATCGAACAAGTCTTATCCAGTACTTCAACAACAATGGTGTACTAATATCTCCGGAGGCGCTGGATAAGATCATAAAATACTCATCGAGTTCCCTCATAGAAGAGCTTATAAAAAATTCTGATGGTTATATTGATGAAAAGTACGTGGATCGTTATGTTTCCAGGCCCAAGATTAAGAACGATTATGAGGTATACATACCTGATGTCCGTTTCAATGCTTCAATAGAGGATTTCAGGAAGATGTTCGTGAGCAAGTACGAGAAGTTGAGCAAGATCATAACTTCAAGCTCATCAATGCGCGGTTCTGTTAGCATAAAGACCGCGAAGAGATCCCAGGGTGAAGTGAAGGTCGTCGGCATGGTATCCGAGGTCTCGATGACCAAGAACGGGCACAAGCGCATAGTGATCGAGGACCTTGACGATTCGATCACGGCCATCGTGATGAAGGACAGGGGGCCGGTTAACGAGATAATCTTGGAGGACGAGGTGATCGGAATAATCGGCAGTGTGAGTCAGTCTTCAAAGGATCCTGTGATATTCGTCAATGAGATCATCCGGCCTGATATACCGTATAGAATAATCGATGAGGAAAAGCATGACCCGGTGTACGTAGCATCTATATCCGACATACACGTGGGGAGCAAGACATTCAGGAAGAGTCAATTTGAGGATATGGTCAGGTGGCTCTCTGGATCAGATGATGATGCTTCAAAGGTAAAATACCTCATACTGAGTGGAGATGTGGTTGATGGGATAGGCGTGTATCCGGATCAGGAAAACGATCTGGAGATACTGAACCCGCTGGAACAGTATGGAAGGTTGGCCGAATATCTTGTAGATATCCCTGAGGACATAAAGGTCTTCATAATGCCTGGAAACCATGATACGGTGAGGCTGTCAGAGCCACAGCCGGTGTTTCCTCCAAAGATACGTGATCTCTTCGAGCCCAATGTGGCGTTCCTGCCGAATCCATACAATCTGAAGCTGGAGGGCAAGAACGTTCTTGTTTACCATGGGATGTCTCTTAACGACATGATAGAGCTGATACCCGGCGCTAACTATGACAGCATAGGTAAGGCAATAGAGGCGATACTTGTGAGGAGGCACCTGAGCCCAAAATACGGGGGAAATACGCCCATGATACCCTCCGCAGTTGATTATCACGTCATAGAGGAGGTTCCGGATATATTCATAACAGGGCACATACATTCCCATTACATAGGCAACTATAAAGGAGTAAGATACGTCAATTCTTCAACATGGCAGTCTCAGACAGAGTACCAGAAGATGATGAACTTCAACCCAAAACCTTCAAAGCTGACGCTATTCGATCTATATTCCAGATCGGTCATAATAAAGGATTTTGACAATGGGTCATAGCGTCTTCTTTATTATTGCGTCGATCTCATCCTTGAAAACCCGCACAAGATCTTCATACATCTCAGACTTAACGCCTTCCGGTGCACTTACAAGGCCTATCTTCGCTATTATCTTAGCCATGCTTATCATGGCATCGTACTGTTTTATGCGCGATTCCATGAACTCCTCTAATACATTTGCAAGTTCCTTCTTTATGCTCTCGTCCTCGTTCATCTTCTTCTTTATATATTCCTTTATGAGATCCTTCACTATATCGCGAACAGCCTCGAGGTACAGATCCTCGGTCGGCATCGCCTTCATAAAATTCTTAAAATATTTCTCAAGATCATCGTCCATGGAAAAACATCATTAGATGGAATAAAGAATTTTTGTAGGATCACATTCTATTTGCTCTTCTCTCTCTTTTGAGGCGCCTAATCCTCTTCTTTCTCCATTTCCATCTCATCTTTCCGCGCTTTTTCCAGTCCCTTGAACTTCTCTTCAACCAAACACCTCTGATCGCTAAAGTGTGACGTTGACCTGATTGAACCACCATATATGAAAGTTATTGCTGGTTGAAGGGATCGTTCGGCAGAACATTGAAGCCATCGCAGATGCTGAATATAAAAATATTTTTCAGTTGGGGCGCCTCAGTCGGCGTTTCCGTGGCAGAAGTAACTCGATATGTACCTGTCGTATGCGGACATCTCTACTGCATACACCGAGGGTACTTTCGTGTATCTCTTTATGGCCTCCCTAACAACATCCTCAACGTCTCCCATAGCAGACAGTTCGCTATACAGCGCATCATCTATCTCTATCTTTGCCATTGATAATCATACTCTTGCATGCTATTTATATTTTGCTATATTGGACTTCGTCAAATGACGTATGAAATCACATTCTGCGTATCGTTTTCATCAATGAAATACCACACATATTAATAATCGATATATATCAGGAATATTGATATGGCTCTGTCGCGGAGCGATGCCGTACTGATACCAGTTCTTGCAGGGGTGATGATGGGTGCGATCGACAGCACGATAGTCGTACTAGCGCTGCCCACCATATCAGATAGCCTCAGAGCGCCACTGTCAATCTCAATATGGATTATACTTGCATACCTACTGACGGCTGCAGTCACAACAACACAGTTCGGGCGCCTAGGCGATATGAAGTCCAGAAAGACCATATTCAACAGCGGCATGCTGATCTTCACCGCCGGTTCTTTTCTCTGT
This sequence comes from Thermoplasma sp. Kam2015, assembly GCF_003205235.1. Taxonomy (NCBI): domain Archaea; kingdom Methanobacteriati; phylum Thermoplasmatota; class Thermoplasmata; order Thermoplasmatales; family Thermoplasmataceae; genus Thermoplasma; species Thermoplasma sp. Kam2015. The sequence goes on from NZ_QJSM01000012.1 coordinate 20,609, forward strand.
GGCGTATCGCCCAATATAGAGTCGCTGATCGCATTCAGATTCGTGCAAGCGGCCGGAGGTTCAATGATGCAGGCCAACTCCGGATCCATAATAGCGGACAGCTTTCCGCCAAATCTCAGGGGCCGTGCTTATGGTTATACTTCAGTGGGATGGAACTCAGGTGCGACGCTTGGTATAGTGCTGGGAGGAATAATAACAACGCTCATTGGATGGCGATACATTTTCTACATAAACGTTCCAATCGGCCTGATATCGTTCTATTTCGCCGTGAAATACATAGGGCATGGTGAAACGCGTACAACGCATCTGGATATTCCCGGCGTCGTAACACTTTCGGCTGCCCTAGTATCTTTATCTTATGCGGCGACGGACTTCACCTCGCACGGCTTAGACGCGATCAACGAGGCCTTGCTGCTCTTCGGTTTCATCATGATAATCATATTCATATTCTTGGAAAGAACGAACAGCGACGCACTTCTCCCCGTGAGCATGTTTCAGAATAGGGTTTTCAATTTCTCCATATTGGCGGCTTTTCTCCAGAGTCTGGGATATCTTGCGGTCACATTCATAATAATCATGTATCTGCAGGGGCTTCGCGGTCTTTCCCCGTTAGACAGCTCGCTGCTTCTCGTACCGGGATATGTGCTGGGCGGTTTCACAGGTCCAGTATTCGGTAAGTTATCGGACAGGGTAGGCGCCAGGCTGCCGGCAACCTTGGGCATGATGCTGATGGCTGTCGCCATAGTCATGTACATGCAGCTAAGCCTCTCCACTCCCCTATATTACATAATACCCATTTCGATAATATCCGGGTTAGGTTCATCCATGTTCTTCCCGGCAAATAACAGCGCCGTGATGGCCAGCTCTCCTGTCAGGACGTATGGCGGCGCCTCCGGCCTGCTCAGGACCATGGCCAACATCGGTATGCTGGGCTCTTTCGTGCTTGCCATAACCGTTTCCACGCTATCTATACCCAGATACATAGCATTTGAGGTATTCGCAGGGGTAGGGCATCTCGTGGGCGGTGTTTCTGCATCATTTCTGGACGGCATACATACGGCTCTTGCCGTATCACTCGGGATCATACTGGTAGGGGCCATTTTTTCCTTCATAAGGGGCAAGGAGGAGAGAAAGAGCGGTTCGGTGTCAATGCCACACAGCAGCAATGATCCAAAGTAAATCGCTCTGTTATGAAACCTGCGGTTAAATGAGGCAGTGATGCACCTCAGCAGATCATTCATGATGTCAGATCAATACATTGCGAATCTGCGGTCATCTGCATGGTATATACTCCGAACACAGCATTTTCACGCGTTTCGCAGATACACGGTACAAGCTATGACAATCTCTATATATTCTCTAAAACTGACCATACGTGCTTGAGAAAGTGATAGAGGTCGATCATCTCCGGCAAACTTATGATGGCAGGAATTTTGTCGTGGATGACGTTTCATTCTATGTATCAAAGGGGGAGATATACGGCCTCCTTGGAAAAAACGGTGCGGGAAAGACCACGACGATCCGCACGATGACCACTATACTCCCAGTTCACTATGGAAAGGTCAGAATCCTCGGTATGGATGTTTCTGAGAATGCCGAAAGGATAAGAAAACGCATAGGGGTTGTACTTCAGAACGAATCCTTCGATTTTGCAAGCGTCGAGAGAAATCTGAAGGTCTACGGTATGCTTTGGGATGTCCCAAGAGAGGTGCTGAAAGCAAGAATAGAGGAGGTGCTTGAGGTTTTTGACCTTTCCTCCCTGAGAAAGGTCAGGGCGATGGAGCTATCCGGGGGGCAGAAGAAGAGGCTTCAGGTGGCCAGGGAATTTCTCCACGACATGGATCTGCTCTTCCTGGATGAGCCCACCGTTGGTCTCGATCCTATAATGCGGCGGTCCGTGCTCAACTACATAAGGGATAAAGCAAGAAAGGGCCTGACCGTACTTTACACAACTCAGATCATGGAGGAGGCGGACTATCTGTGCGACAGGATAGCTATAATGAACAATGGGAAGATAGTCGCTGAGGGTACAAGCTCCGATCTTAAAGCTAAATACGGAGATTTGAAGACGATACATGTCATAATCTCAGGGGAACTTGATTACGATAGCCTTAAGGTAAAATTTCCTGAAGACGTCGTGGTTGATAATGATGAGATAAGGATAGTTTCCAAGAACGTAGAGGATATACTTCCTGATCTCATAATCTATCTGAAGGCGAGAGGCATCAGGATAGATAGGATCAGTGTGGAGGAAAGTAGTCTGGACGACGTCTTTCTGAAGGTGGTGTCATGATACCTCCATCTCTGCGGTTGACAGCAAGAAATCTCATAATAAATACGGATCCGGGTACGCTGCTGTTCCTGCTGGGGCTTCCATCATTCTACCTGATAGTTCTCGGACTTATGTTTCAAGCCCTGATACCCAACGTATTCTTTGAGGGCCATTCAATAAGTTATGCTCAATTCCTCTCACCGGGAGTTGTGGCCATGCAGCCCTTCATAGCAGGATCCATAGGTGGAAGCATGCTCTGGTCTGATCGCCGGTGGGGCATGTTTGAGCAGCTGCTGGTAGGCCCTTTCCACAGGATAGACTACTTGTTGGGCATAATCTACGTATCCATGATATTCTCAGTTGGCGGAGCAATGCTGATGTTTCTTGTTTCATATCTGTTGACGGGGTTCGTCATCCATTATTTGGTGAACATCATACTCATCATTCTGGTGCTGCTTGTATCATCAGTACTTTTCACATCCCTGTTTCTGGTGCTTTCGGTTTTCATACGCACCATACAGACCTATAACACGGTCACCATGTTTATCTTCTTCATACTTGATTTTGCCAGCTCTGCATTCTATCCTATCAACACCAGAACACCGATTGGCCTTCGCATAGTCTCATATGCGAATCCCCTGACATACATAGTTGATTCCGTGAGGGATATGATGTTCGCCAGCCTGAATAGATCCGATCTCATATACGTGATGATCGTTGTGGTGTTATCAGCACTGTTCTTCATCTTCGCGGCCCTGTCTTACAGGAAGGCAAAGATCTGAAAAGAGAAATATTTATCCGTATTTTTTCTCTATATAATTGATGTAAGGTCAATACGGGCTTGATTGTATGTTCAGAGATAGAACTGAAGCAGGGCGGATTCTGGCCGATCGGATAGCCAGGCCAGCAGGAAGGTGTACGGTCACAGGCATAGCGCGTGGCGGTATAATAACTGCAAGGCCAGTGGCTGAAATACTGGGCTGTGAATTGACAACCATAATAGTCAAGAAGATCGGTCACCCTGATGATCCAGAGTTCGCCATTGGTGCGGTGGCCGAAGGTATGGAGAGAAGGCCGTATCTTAACTCGTTTTCATCCGGCATCGATAGAGAAACTGTACAGTATGCGGTCAGCAGGCTCATGGATGAAATTGGAGAGCTTCGCAGGACACTTGGATCTGCGAACTCCGTATTCAACGGAAGATGGGATAATGTAATAGTTGTGGATGACGGATCTGCAACCGGGACAACAGTAGTCGCAGCTGTCAGAAGTATTAAAATAAACGTCACGAAAAATGTGCTGGTCGCTGTGCCAGTCATCAGTGAAGATGCCTTCGATTTGATAAGATCGGAAGGTGTGGATATTGTATACGTTGATATGCCGTATGATTTTGAGGCCGTAAGTGAATTCTATTCGGATTTCAGAGAAGTCTCTGTGGATGATATACGATCCATGCTGTATGGATAGACGAATATTGAAGATGAGAAAGAAGACATATTTTGATTCAGCTGCGAAATTGATATATAGGATTCAAACATCACTTTTTGAGAAAATACCCTGCGGCATAATTCAGCGGAGGAACCGTTGACACCGCCGGAACATGGGCTACGGGGGGACATGGGGTAATGGCATCCTGACGGGCTCCAGTCAGGAGATGATTAGAAACAGGGTCATCTGATTTGATGATGAGTGACTGGAACTATGATCCAGGAAGAGACCCGTAGATCTGGGTTCAACTCCCAGTGTCCCCATATTCTCATCTTTATGAATAATGTGAAAAAGATCATCATCGAATCATTATGGCCATAAAGATTCGATGAAACATCATATATTATATTCTATCAAAAAATATCAGATGATTGAGTTTAACTCAAAGTTTTTATCAGGGATGCAATTTTTCCATCCTTATCGACATTGTTCAAAGCTTTGGTGAGATTCGAGGCATCTCTATTTTTCTGTTTTTCTGGAAGCTCCTTCTGCGCCTTCAATCTGGCCTCTATCACTTTCTTTGCTGTTGCATCAGGTAGGCTCCTAACAAGGGTGAGGTTAGTTTCACATAGGCCTATATATTCAGCGTCTGTACCGACTTTGTCCACCTGCATGATCATATCCTTCATTGCTGAGGCAATCTCGTCTACGTTTTTCCCGAGCAGGCCGTTAAATATCTCAAGCATTGCTGCAGACTGATCCTTCTTGTTCATTTTCAATATTTTCTTTATATCTATGTCCATAGTTAGATATCGCATTCAAATAGTTAATCTTTTCATCATGATGATAAAAAATCATATTTATGAATTAATCATATGAAATTATATACGTATAGATGAGGATCATTGGTATTTCAGAAAATGTATGATATGTCTATAGTTCATTTATTAGATGAACATTTTACATCAGAACATGTTGAATATCAGAACATAACCCTTCTTCAAACGCACTATGGATTTAAAAATCTTAAAAATAGAGAAAGATGTAAAATAGAAAATAAATTTTTTCAAAGCACCAGATACATGTAGCCTTCCTGTTTCCTCTTTATTATTTCCTTCAGGCTGGCCGGAACATATACCACTCCGGGCGCGAGTTCGTCCTTCTGTATATTTCTCGCTTCCATGGATGTACCGCAGGCAACCACAGAAACCTTCTTGTTCTCAAGAATAGGTTTTATCCTGTTCTTCTGGGTCACCGCCGCTATCCCTCCATTGAGATAGACAACTTCAACCAGCTCGGTCTCTGGCATCTCCGACAGATGGGTAGCTGCTGTTATGGACATCGGTATTTTTTCTTCAGAATCAACAGAAAGTATTATTTTCATATGTGAACATTGCGTTCTAATATTAACGTATCGTGCCGGTATGGTTATATGATTTTTTGTCATGACTTATACTTTTTGCTTGAAATATATTAATTTAATCTTTAATATATTCATTTATGACCGAGAAATCGCGAATTGTGAGAAACGATAAAATCATCAAGCCTTAGCTGGGTATTCTGTCTACTCAGTCTAACGTCATTTTTCCCAGATCTTCAATCTCCCTGATGACTTCGGTATCATCTGTATTGCTAATGTCGCCCATTGGAAGACCGCAAAACGCCGATCTTATTACACGGCGCATTATTTTTCCATTCCTGGTCTTCGGTATCTTCGAGATGCGGAATACATGGGAAGGTCTGAATGGCTTTCCCATTCCGTTTTCGACGGCCTCCTCTATTCTGCCGTTTAACCCTGGATCCCCAACATAGAACACCGCTATGACCTCACCCTTGATCCTGTCAGGTATGGATACAACTGCACATTCCGTCACTCCATCAACACGCATAACGAGATCTTCAACCTCGTTTGGGCCAACTCTCTTCCCGGCTATCTTTATTACATCATCCGATCTCCCGTACAGATAGAAGTATCCGTCCTCGTCCATCTCTCCGAAGTCGCCATGGAACCATATGCCCTTAAATCTTGACCAGTATGTTTCCAGATATTTCTCTCTGTTATTCCATAATCCACGCGTCATGGATGGACTTGGATATTTTGCAACCAGATATCCAACGGTGTTGTAAACCTCCTGTCCCTGCTCATTGAATATTGAAGCATTCATACCTAGACCCCTGTAGAGGCATTTCGGTTTCTGCGGCACCGCTGGATTTGAAGCCAGGAAGCATCCAATTATATCGGTGCCTCCAGATATGTTTGATATGGATGCCCTGCCACGTCCAAGCACATTGAAAAGATATACCCAAGATTCTTCATCCCAGGGCTCTCCAGTTGATCCGAATACACGAACAGTGTCAAAGGTTCTTCTCGTGCCTCTGTATTTTATCATCCGGACAACCGTCGGAGAAAGTCCAAGTATAGTAACCCTGTTTTTTTCTGCAATGTCGAACAGTCTATCTGGCTCAGGATAGTCGATCGCCCCATCATACAGAAGTATCGTTCCATGCAGGGCGTTTGTACCAATGAGCGCCCATGGCCCCATCATCCATCCTAGATCCGTGATCCAGTGAAGGACATCCTCCTCCTTAAGATCCATGTAATATTTGACTTCCTTCGCAATATTGACCAGGGCACCTCCGTGCACATGCACCGTTCCTTTAGGCTTACCGGTCGTACCGGAGGTATAGAGCATTATTGCTGGGTCTTCGCTCCCTGTCCTCTCGGTCTCCACATTTTTGCTCCCACTCACGGCATCCTCAAAGCGGTAAAATTTTCCAGAATCTCCGTCCATAATTGTCTTTATGCTTATCTTCTCTGCAACTCCCGCCATGTCTATGGATTTGCCTTTCCTTTCGTAGGATCTTGACGTTATGAGCAGTTTTGCTCCAGAATCCTCTATTCGCCCTCTTACTGCGCTGAGGCCGTATCCAGAGAACATAGGGACAGCAACCGCGCCTATGCGGAGTATAGAATAAAAGGCTATAGCACTGTTTGCATTGAATGGCATGTAGACCGCAACCCTGTCGCCCTTTCTTATGCCAAGATCAAGGAGTGTAGAGGCCAGTGAGGATACCTTTCTGTTAAGTTCAGAATAGGATAATTTTGAGTTTTCTCCAGACTCAGCCTCGTATATTATAGCGGTCTTTCCTGATGAGGAATATCTTTCAACGGCATTAAACTCTATGTTTATCTCTCCTCCTGTGAACCATCTGGCCCATTCAACGCCATCAGAAAGATCGACTACGCGATCATATTTTCTGAAGAACTCAATGCCGAGATCGTCAATGGCCCTGGGCCAAAACCATTCCGGATCATTGTCTGCTCTCCTGTACAGATCTTTAACACTGATTCCAAGTGAATTCGCAAATCTCCCAAGGTTTGTGTTGGATACGATCTCATCCGATGGCCTGTAATAAAACATAGTTGTACCAATGAATAAATATATTTAATATTTTTTACATATTTTATCTTCAAGGTATTTGAGGCTGCTACCTAGAAATTCAATTATGGTTCTCAAAAATTATTATCTATACGTCCCGTTCCCATTTCCAGATCAAACCAATATTCCTTCATCTCAGAATGGGCCGCGTTTCCTGATTCAAAACATATGGCTGATGTCCTCAGGACTCAGGCATCACACCAGAGGTATCAGTCCAGGCATAAATTCTGAAATGTCATTACGCACTTTATATCTCTATAAGTATCTGAGCCTTCTTGCTATTTTTCTGTAAATTCTTATGGTTTTTCTATTATTCTATTCTTCGGCCTTCAGCGTACATTCTAGTCAGCGCCTTTGCTATTACGCGCTTTCTGATCTCCGTTGTGCCAGCGCCTATCTGGCCCAGTATTGCATCCCTCAACAGCATCTCGATCCCTGTATCCTTTATGTAGCCGTATCCACCGAATATCTGTATAGCTTCCCTTGCTATGTATTCTGCAGATTCAGATGCATACATTATTGCAGAAGCTGCATCAATAGGATCCATAATATCATACTGGAGTTTTTCCAGAGCTTTGAATGCAAGCATCCGGCTTGCTTCGTACCTCACATACATATAGGATAATTTTTCCTGTATGAGTTCGAACTCATTGATGTGTAAACCGAACTGTTTCCTCTGCGACGCATAATTAACTGCCTCATCTATAGCGCGTCTCGCCAGGCCTATGAAAATGAACGATAGTATAACGCGTTCAGAGTTCAGGCCGGACATTATGATCCTTTTACCATCTCCCCTCTTACCAAGAATCCTTTTCTCTTCTATCCTTATCCTGTTGAACGACAGTTCACCTGTCGGTGATCCGCGCATGCCCATCTTTTCCAGTGATCTTCCCCTGCTGAACCCTTCATCAGCTGCAAGGACTATGACTGATGAATAGCCTTCTCCATCCCGGGAATGTACAAGAAATAGGTCGGCATATGGTGCATTGGTTATGAACATCTTGCTTCCTGAAAGATACAGCCCGCCATCCTTCTCTTCGATGTGTGTTGACATAGAGAGAGCGTCAGATCCAGATCCAGGTTCGGTAAGACATAGAGATCCTATGTATTCGCCGGAAGCGAGCATAGGAACAAAGGTCTCTCTTATGTATTCTGATCCATTTCTATATATATTGTCTAGACAGAGATTGCTGTGCGCACCATATGATAGTGCCAGCGAAGGAGAGGAATATCCAAGTTCATCCTCTATGATCGCCTGTGCAATATACCCTGCACCGCTTCCTCCATATTCTGGTGGGATGGTTACACCGAGATAGCCCATCTTGCCCATAAGCTTGAACTTATCAACCGGAAAATAATCATCTCTATCTATCTTCATTCTGATGGGTTCAATCTCCCTCCTTACAAATTCCCTGACGGAAGATCTTATCATATCGGAGGCATCAGTAAATCCCTGCATTGATATATGTATCATATTCTAGCTATATATAGTTTATTGAAAACTTATTGATTAATTGAAAATGTAATAAATTTATATAAATTCATGCATTACCAGTCAAATCAGCATATTTCTTTATGTCTTCTGGATAATTTATGCTTATGAAGAAACGTTCCTCCTCCTCACTTATGGGTACGCGTTCAATGTCTATCAGACTCAGAAATCCTATCAGGCTTTCCCCTCCAGACTCTATATAAGCGTTCAGCGCGTCGTATATCGATTCAGTATATATGCCGAAGAGGGGTTCTATGAGTCCATCAGAGTGAACGGGAAATGTAGGTTTTCCGCTGTAAGACCTCAACACCTTGCTTACGATATCCTGTGTTATGAACGGCATATCTCCTGCAACCGCAAAGAATGTACCAAACCTGTCCAATGCGGTGAGAACTGAATCGGTTATGATCCCCTCCGTTGTATCCAGAACCACCTGGCAATCCTGACATCTCAGTGCTGGATCCTTTGTGTATAGAATGACGTTACCCTGATCCTTTAACTTTGATGCAACCATATCTATGATGCGGCGGCCATTCAGCATTGCAGAATGCTTGCCTGGAAAGCGGACACTTTTCTTTGCAAAAATCACGAAGTCCATGACAATGAATTGTCCGGATCAGATAAATAACTTTCTCATGCCTCTACTTTAGAGAGATGCTGATGATAAACGTATTATGCTGAGTGGCATCCTAAGACAGATCTGTTAATGACGCCCATCTTTCCAGAAAAACGTCATCTTTTTATGTCCGATGCTATTCTCAATCTGCGGGCTCGTGGTCCAGTGGTTACGACGTCGCCCTTACAAGGCGGAGATCACCGGTTCGATCCCGGTCGGGCCCATATCATAAATTATGATCACCGATAATCCATAAGGCGAAGTAAAATTTTTCATATACGATCGATATCACTCCTGCTGCAAGATTCTACAAGAGATTGTGGGAGAGTATCGAATTCTTAAGTCTATTCTGAGTGAATGGCAGAGCTATCAGCACTGATGCAAGACAGGCAAAGGTTATTGATGCGTAGATATAAAAACTAGGTATAAACACAGCAATTACTGCTACAGCTGTAAGCGGAGCAATAACGATACCGGTGACGAAGTTCCTTGCGGAATATCTGGATGAAGAGGGTATTTCACCTATATCTATTATCTGGTAAGGATTCACAATACCGGCCAGATAGAAGCCCATCACCGTTACCGATGGTGAAATGAACAGAGTCATAATGGCTATTTTCATAAACATGATCTGACCATAGATAACGAATAGAATTATGTTGGCCGCAACAAGAGGCAGAAGAATTAGCAAGGTGGATATTGCCTTTGCCATAGCCGTATGCCTGAAATATATGGCTGCCGGCATTGACATAAGTGCCAGCCATATACGCTCAGACTGTATCCAGCCGATACCCCTTATGAGAGGATAGATCGATAGAGCGTAAATTACATAGTAAATCTCGAAGATCGATCTTGCTGTTGACGGAGTAAGCAGTATTCCTATGCCATATAATGTAGCTATTATGATGGAGATAACCAGCCCAATCCCGATGTTTATCCTGCCTGCATAGTTCTTCGAAACGGATCCGAGCCTCATGGTGGAAGATCCGCCCATCATTCTCAGATTGAATCTGTATATGGCACCTATGGGCGTGGTTCCAGCAAATCTTATAGATTTCCTGACATTGGAAGATCCCGGCATAACTGACCTATAATAGTATGTTATTTTTGGAGGCCGTATTAAGTTATAGGAAAAGAAGGATGATGCAAGAAGCACATCAATAACCGTTCCAGTTATGGGATAGCCAGTAAATGTTGAAATGGGAGAGAAAGGAAAACTCACGAATCCTGGGATCAGATACCAGACAAGTATAACTCCTATGAGAATCAGTCTCTTTCTCAGATATATCTTTCTGAGCATGTTTGCAAACGATACGTTTGCCACCATTATAAGCCATAGATCGATCGCTGATGGAATGATAAATGCTGGATATTCAAGCGAAGTGAGAAAATACATGAGGAAGAATGCATACATTGAGTTGATAACAATTGATGCAAGGAAGAAGTTGATCGCAAGGGTTCTAGCCGGGATCGGAGAAGTAAAGAGAAAGTCGAAGTCCGATTTTTTGAATATCGCTGCCGATCCGATCATCAATATGAATGAGATGAAGGTTATTATACCAGCGAAAAAGGGAAATTCCGATCTGACTGGTCTGGCAAAATGAAAAGACAGCGCGAGCGTGAATACAGCTGAGATCAGGAATATTCCTATTATAATGATGAAGCCTGAGGTTACCCTTGTACGCAGTATGAGAGAAAACAGGCTCTTTCTCATATTCCCTCCATTATCCTGGATATCACACTCTCCACGGTCATCTCCTCGTCTCTGCTTATATTCTTTAGATCCTCAATGCTTCCTGACCATACGAGCTTGCCATTATTTATTATTATCACGTATTTCGTGAATCTCTCTGCAATAGACATTATGTGGGTAGAAACGAGGAAAGTTGCGTTCATTCCGTTGAAATATTTGATGATTCTTTCCTGCGTCGGAATGTCCAGATAGTTCAGCGGTTCATCCAGCAGCATAATCTGTGGGTCATGAATTATTGCAAGTGCTATTGATAGCTTCTGCCTGTTGCCTCTTGAGAGTGTACCGACTCTGCTGTTCCTGTATTGATTGAGATCCATCATATTTAGCAAAAACTCAACCTTATCCTCAAGATCCTGCGTATTTCTCAATGCTCCTATGTACTCCAAGTTTTCCCTCACGCTTAGGGTCAGATACGGTGAAGCGTCCTCCGGCAGATATCCTATTATCCTCTTGGCTTCAATGGAATCTGGATCATAATTACCCACCTTCACATAGCCTGAATCCGGTTTTATAAGCCCCGCGAGTATCTTAAGTGTGGTGCTCTTTCCAGCCCCATTTGGGCCTATTAGCGCAACCCGTTCCTGGCATTCTATCTGGAAACTCAGGCCGTCTAGCGCTTTCTTGGATCCGAAGTTCTTACGTACATCCTGGAATTCGATGCATCTCATCTTATGCAGAATATGGCATAGTTTAAAATAATTTGCATAATGTTATCATCTGTTAAAGCAGCAATGACGCATCAGGCCCCTAAGGAATTTGTGTGCTAAGTCAAAGAAGATTTAAATAGCGTATGAGTATATATTTATGCGTGCATCTTATGAGGATGATATATTTTGCCACATTTGAATGGGCAATTTGCAGTATGATTCTCAAGGATATGATGCCACGCACTAATAGATATAAGATGGAGGGATAGAATGGCATTCAGATTTACAGCTAAATTCATAACTGGTATTGTGGCTGTTGTATTCATAATAGTTGGTGGATACCTCTTCGGGCTTGTAATAAAGTCTGTGATCTCAAGCATAAACAGAGGAGAGTTCGAATGGGGACTTGCCTTGCTCGTTATAGGTATAATAGCACTTGTTGTAATAATACCAAAACCAAGGCTGAACGGCAGAAAGAAAGATCAATAATGCAATTTCTCAGTCAACCACATTTTCCAAAAGTTCAACATATGGTTCTTCATAGGATATCCTTACCTTTGCGTTGAGCGGTATCAGCATCTGATCCTCGCCATGCCCGAATGGAAGGCCGTATATGGATACCTTTTTCAGCGAGTTCATGTACATCTCTATGATATCCTCGACAAATGGCATCGGATCCTCTGGATCCACATAGCTTTTGAACTCACCGAATGCGAATCCATCGAACTTATCAAGTATGCCAGCCAGTTTCATGGTAAAGAGGTATCTGTCTATATCACCAGAAGTAACTCCGGTGTCTTCTGCGAAAAGGATCTTTCCCTGTGAATCTGGAAGGTAACCTGTACCGATCAGAGAGGCGAAGACCGAGAGATTTGTACCAACGCTTAGTCCTTCCACCCTGCCCTGTATTATATACCTGACTATCCTCTCCACATTGGAGTTGAGATGCGTGGTCTCCCCCTTCAGTATGTCGATAAAGTCTTTGAAATTGGATTTAGAAAACTCATCTGGATCGGCTGCAGGCATCGGGCCGTGAAACGTTATGAGTGAAGATCTTGTGTTTAGGGCCAGATGAAGCGCGGTTATATCGCTATATCCCACGAATATCTTCGGGTGTTCTCTTATAGCGTCATAGTCTATAAGCGGGAGTATATGTATGGATCCATAGCCGCCTCTGGCACAGAATATGGCCTTGACATGATCATCCAGAAATGCCTCCATGAGCTCGTCTCTCCTGCTTGTATCTGGTGCTGCAAGCTGGTTCATCTGCATCAATTTTTTTATGTTTCTGCCTAGGGTCACCTTATACCCAGATTTCTTGAGCCTAGATATTGATCTGGAAAGGTTCTTCATATCAGGTGCACTTGCCGGTGCTATTATCCTTATCTCGTCCCCTTCCTTCAGTCTTGGTGGTTTTATCCTCATCTCAACGCCTCCTTGAATTCGTTCTTGACTCTCTTCAACAGATCGCGATCCATCAGGATCTTGCGTGTGGCCGCCACAGTGGCATCTATTGCCCTGAACAGAGCGTCAGCGGCCCTCTCTGGGTCAGCTGCCAGCCTGAACTCCTCCGTATGTGCCGGTATGGATGGCTGAACTATCTTCACGTCGATGTGGCCTGTGGGAATCACATGGCTTATGTTTGCCTCATCTGTGCTCCCCATGGCAGGCTCGCTTATCCTGTGGATATTCACTGGATTTATTCCGATGGATCTGAGTCCCTCCTCCAGCGTATTATCTATCGCTTCATTGCTGATATATTCATCGTAAACCGGAGTAAGATCTTTAATCCTGAGATCACAGCCGTGCATCCTGGCTATGCTCTCTATGGTTTCCTTTGCTCTCGTAGCCAGATCTTCCAGATAGCTGCGCTTAGAAGACCGCAGATCGATCTCCATCAGAGATCTGTCAGGTATAACGTTCGAAGCCTTTCCCCCTTCCTTTATTATCATACCTATAACTGGTCTCTTCAGATCCGATATTGAGGATCTGAGGTTGTTGAGGGCGATATAGGTTTCAACGGCCGGTGCCAGTGCGTTTATTCCGAAATCCGGTCCGAGAAGGTGGGAGGCTTTCCCTATGAACTCAGCCTCTATTGTGAGATCGGCCAGAGACACGGAACCCACGGCCCATCTGTCGTCAGGATGCATTCCTATGACAAAGTCTATGCCTCTGATCAAGCCCTTTTCAGCAAGAATCGCCTTGCTTCCGGCGTATGGGCCTATACCTTCCTCAGACGGTGTTCCGAAAACCGTTACCGACATTCCGAAGTCTTCACAAAGCGTGACGGCTGTTCCAAAGGCCCAAGCGGCTATCAGGTTATGCCCGCATGAGTGTCCGTTTGGAAGGGCGTCGTATTCCGCAAGCAATCCAACGGCATGGCCGCCCCTATCGCAGGTAGCCCTGAAGGCGGTCTCCATCCCCCCATAGGGCATCTCGACTGTGAAACCATGCTTGGAAAGATGTTCTGCAAGAAGCTTTGAACTTCTGTATTCCTGGCTTCCAAGCTCGGCATAATTATAGATCTTTCTGGAAACCTCGATTACCTCGCTCTTTATCTCCTCTCTCATCTACCTGAAGTATAAATGCACGTATCTTAAAACTTTTCCATCTAGTCTTCTTCGCTCCCGGGCCTATGGTTTGAAGCCTCAATAAGCACGATCAATCTGTTACGCAGACGCTGTATCTCAAAATGTCGTAGAAAGTCTGGATCACATTTATAGAATGATTTAGCATGATCTTACTATGTCCATGGCTGAAGTTGATATAGACCTTGATATAGGGACCAAGGCGGTGAAGCTTGCAAGATCCGCCGCTTCATCTTATCTTAGGGATGAGAAGCTCCCAGATCCTCCTGGTGACCCAATATTTCAGGAGAAGCACGGCGTGTTCACCACGATCAACACTTACCCTGACAACATGCTCAGAGGCTGTATAGGTTTCCCAGAACCCTACTATAACCTCGGCGAGGGTATAATCAGAAGCAGCATATATGCGGCAACTGAAGATCCACGCTTTGAACCGATGAAACCAGAGGAGTTAAAGCATGTAACCTTTGAGGTGTCCATACTCACGCAGCCGATTGAGATAACAGTCAACCCTGAGGATCGGCCTAAGGCTGTACATATAGGCAGGGATGGCCTGATAGCAGTCTACAATGGCGCCAGCGGTTTGCTACTGCCTCAGGTGGCTACGGAATACAGAATGAACCCAGAGCAATTTCTGGAGGCTCTATGCGAGAAGGCAGGGCTCTGGGAAGGGTGCTGGAAATACAGGAAGGTGAAGATCAGCAAGTTCCAGGCCACGGTGTTCGGTGAAAAGGAGCCTGAGGGGGTGATAGAAAGACGATGAGGAGACAGCCGGCTGTTGCCGGTTACTTCTATCCTGAAAGGAGGGATGAACTCTATTCCCTGCTCTCTTCATTTTCCGTACCTGAGCAGCATATTGCCGGCAATGTTATAGGTACGGTTGTACCTCATGCGGGAATAATATACTCAGGACGCACCGCTATGTTTTCCTACAGGTCTATCCAGAGATCTGATGTCAGGAACTTCGTGATAATAGGCCCCAACCACAGGCCGGTAACGCCCTATGCGTCCATCTATCCATCGGGAAGATGGACCACGCCACTGGGGGATGCTGTGATAAACGAAAAGATGGCAGAGGCGATTTACAGAAACTCAAACTATATAGTCAAGGACGAGGAATCGCATGCCATGGAGCATTCGGTGGAGGTGCAGATACCATTTCTGCAGTTTTTGTTCGGGGATAGTTTCACGTTCGTACCCATCATACTCGGTGATCAGGAGATCGAGGTCGTCAAAGATATAAGCGAGGCACTGCTGAAGCTTGAAGATCCTTTCATACTCATAGCCAGCTCAGATTTCACGCATTACGAAGAGGCCAGAAGGGTTGAGAAGAAGGATATGGATCTGATCTCGGCCATACTTGCGCTTGATCTGGACAAATTCTATTCTGTGCTTCGATCGGAAGATGTAACCGCTTGCGGCTACGGTGCTATAGCCATACTCATGTCCTATACGAAGAGTAGGGGCGGGCATATGGTGTTCATGAACCATTCAAACTCAGGAGACGTGACAGGCGATCATTCTGAGGTCGTAGGCTATGCCTCGCTTGTCTCGGTCATACCATAGACGATGTTCCCTCCCGCAATCGTACCTGATACTAGGTCAAGGCCGTAGAGATACGGTATCTCCCTGTAGCTGCCGGCATTGATCACGGCAATATCCGCATCCTTGCCGGGTTCAATGGTGCCCTTGCGCCCGCCAAGTCCGAGCGATACTGCAGGATTTATTGTGGCTGCGTTCAGTGCCTCCTCCGGAGTCAGATGATTGAATCTTACGGAAAGATGCATGGCGAAGATCATGTCGTCGTTCATGTTCAGCGGAGATATGTCGGTCGCAAGAGAAACGGGTATCCCGCGATCGATTATTTTCCTTGCGTCCGGGTATCGTTCATTCATGGAAAACACGGTTATGGGAAGAAGCGTGATGGAAGATCCGTTCCGCCTCACAATATCGAGATCCTCATCGTCGTAATGTATCATATGATCGTAGGAGACTATGTTCAGGCCTTCGGTATTCTTAACACATCCAATATTTTCTATTTCGTTTGCGTGCATCCTTGCAGGTATGCCTTCGTGAATGCATGACTCCAGAAAATATCTGGAGGATCTGGCGCTGAAGGCTCCGGCATCGCAGAAGACGTCAACGAATGAGATTCTATTTCTATTTTTCTTCACAGTATCCAGGATCTGATCCACATACCTCATCTCATCCTTGCCTTCAGGTATCACATGTGCCAGATAGGTCGGTATAAGATTTACTTTCACCCTTTTCTGCAACAGTTCGATGGATGAGATCATCTTTTCCTCATTCTTCGGATCAAGCCCGTATCCGGTCTTTACCTCCATGGTTGTTGTCCCTCTCCTCAAGGCCGATCTGATCCGTGCAATCGTTTCCGTGGCTATCCTCTCAGCATTAGCTGAGGAAGTATCCCTTATCGTGCGGTAAATACCGTTGCCGGATCTGAGTATATCGAGATAGCTCCTGCCTCCGATGCGCATGTAGAATTCGTCAGTTCTGTTGCCGGCAAAGACAATATGCGTATGTGGATCGACGAATCCCGGTACTGCTATGCCACCACCACAGTCGATGATCTCCATGCCTGGAGGTACGTTTTTCGTTATAGCCTCTATCCTTCCGTTTCTTATCAATATGGAATGATCCTCGTAAATACGGATTCTGCCCTGTTCCTCACCTGATAGAAATGTTGTACCCTCTCCCGTCGCTATCTGGGAGAGGTTTGTCAGCGCTCTCATGTTCAATCTATATACGGATACCTGAACTTGGGGCCCTTCTTTATTATGTCTATGGACGATTCGTATCCTGCGTCCGCATGCCTTATAACGCCTATGCCTGGATCAGCGTTCAGGACGCGCTTCATCCTTTCTTCGGCATCCTTCGTCCCGTCAGCCACTATCACAAAGCCTGCATGGATGGCATTTCCGATGCCAGTACCGCCACCATGATGCACGCTGACCCACGTGGCACCAGAAATTGCATTTAGTAGCGCATTTAGGATGGGCCAGTCAGCTATGGCGTCGCTTCCGTCCTTCATCTTCTCTGTCTCCCTGTAGGGCGATGCAACCGATCCAGTATCATGGTGATCCCTGCCAATTGCGACGGGAGCCTGCAGCTCTCCGGATCTCACCATTTCGTTGATCATGAGGCCGATCTCCTCCCTCTCACCGTAGCTTGCGTAGCATATCCTTGCTGGCAGTCCCTGAAAATGCACGCGTTCTTTGGCCAGCTTTATCCACCTGACCAGATGCTGATCCTTCTGGAAATTCTTTATTATGGCGTCATCGATCCTGTATATGTCCTGCGGATCGCCTGAAAGAGCAACCCATCTGAACGGGCCGGATCCTATAGCGAAAAGATCCCTTATGTAGGCCGGCACATATCCAGGTATTTCGAAGGCCTCCTTCATTCCACCCTCCTGGGCTCTGGTTCTGAAATTATTTCCATAATCAAAGGTCTTCGATCCGTTTCTCTGGAACCAGAGTATAGCCTTTGCCTCCTTTACTATTGAGGCGTACACCTTCTTTATATAGGATTCCTTGTCCTCCTCCCTGAATTTTGCCGCAGTTTCAACGGTGTATCCTTCAGGAATGTAGCCAAGGTTGAGGTCATGAGCTGCGGTCTGATCGGAAACAACGTCTGGGACGATGCCGCGTTTCATGAGTTCGTCGTATACGGTTGCTGCATTTCCGAGCAGTCCGATAGATGTCGGTTTTCCCTGGGCAAGGCTCTCGTCCTTGATCTTCAGGGCCTCATCCAGCTTGTCAGTCCACGTATCTAGATACTTATCCCTTAGCCTCCTCCTGATCTTTTCCTCATCAACCTCTACGATTATTCCAGAAGCGTTGTTCATGGTTATGGCCAGCGGCTGAGCGCCGCCCATCTCGCCAAGCCCTGAGGTCAGCACCCACTTACCGGACAGGTCATCTCTGTGAAATTCCTTTCTTGCAAGGGCAGATAAAGTCTCGTATGTTCCCTGAAGTACGCCCTGCGTGCCTATGTATATCCATGATCCTGCAGTCATCTGGCCGAACATTGTGAGACCGCGTGCCTCCAGATCCCAGAACACGTCATCGGTGGCCCATCTTGGAACTATCTGCGCGTTCACTATCAGCACTCTGGGTGCATCCTTAGTTGTCTTGAATACGCCGACGGGCTTTCCTGACTGGATTAGGAGGGTCTCGTCGTTTTCTAGCCGTTTCAGTTCATTGACGATCTTGTCAAAGGCCTCCCAGTTTCTGGCGGCCTTCCCCTTTCCACCATAAACGATCAGATTGGCCGGATCCTTGGCAACCATGGGATCCAGATTGTTCATGAGCAGGCGGAGAGCGGCCTCCTGCCCCCATCCCTTTGTATTCAATTTTTTACCAGTTGGTGCGTGTATCTCTCTCGCTTTCGTTTCCATACATATTGATCGTATGTTTTTATTTATTCTTTTTCGGGGTATTTAGAAAAATAATCAAATATAATAATTTTAATGACAATAGGTAAAATTAAATATATTTAATTGGATCAATTGTTATGCCATCCGAGAGACTGAAACCAAATCAGATAGGTCTGGCTCAGGCGATATTCCAGGGCGTATCGTACGTTGCTCCAGCCGCTGATGTGGCTATACTGCTGATAATCACAGCTGGTTTTGCACTTGGAAGCACGCCCTTAGCCGCTCTGTTTGCATGGGCAGTTTATTTTCTCTTTCTGAATGCAAATTATCAGTTCTCAAGATTTACCGGCGGCGCATCTGGATACTATGGATACGTGGCAAAATCCATAGGGCCTAGGGCAGGCTTCATAACGGCCATGTGGTACGTCATGTTCCAATTTTTCTCCCTTGCTGCATTCGGTCTTCTGGGCTTCGCCACCTTTCTTTATTATGTTTCGCCGGATCTGACACACATTGCGTACATCTGGATACTGTTTGTCGCCATAGTTGCATTTTTCACCTTCTATCTAGGTTACAGGGGGCTTAGGCCTTCACTGAATTATTCAATGTTTAGCGCTTCCATTGAAATTGGGTTTCTGGTTCTCATGGGTATAATAATCGCTGTGAAGGCCGGGTCTGCCAACACGATCGAGGTGTTCACGCTGAAACCCTTAGACGGCAACTTCTCCCTCCTTTTTTTCGCAATGATATTTTCGATTCCGCTTTTCGCAGGATCTGGAACCGTGATAACACTGGCCGAAGAAACAAGGGGTTCCCTGAAGACCATAAAGAGATCAATTTGGATCTCCATGATCGTGCTTCTCATTGCTCTGCTCGTACCAGCATACGCCCTAACCGTTGGATACGGGGTTTCGAATATGGCCTCATTTTCTGGGCTGAGCGATCCGGGAATCATAATATTTGAGAAATACGGAGGAATTGCAGCCGGGATCATCCTGATAATACTCACGGTGAACAGCTATCTGAGTTCAAATGTGTCGCTGATGTCATCTGTTTCACGTGTCATATATTCTCTTGGTAGAGATGGTGTTCTTCCGAAGTCCGTTACAAAGATACATCCTAGGTACAGCTCTCCCTACATCGCGGTATTGATGCTTGAAGTCGGGGGAATAATTGTGGCCATCATACCTTCGCTTGCGTACGGCCCATTTGAAGGTGCACTTATACTGTTTTCTATAAACATATTTGCACTGCTCTTCACGCACATACTTGTGAACGCCTCTCTGCCCATATACGTGCGTAAGAATGGCAAGAAGATGAATCCCATTACCCACATTCTCCTGCCTGTAATTTCGATATTGATCGGTGGAATCGTAATATATTACTCTGCGGTTGCATCCATCGCCCAGGGAAACCGTTCCTGAAATACTATGCATTATTATGCATTTCTTTCTTGCAGTCATTGGCATCCTCAACAATTACTTGATCTGGATGGTACAAGTAATCATTCTTCATAGAATGCCAAGAGGAACTGCCACTCACGGTAAACGGGGTACCGCAGAGGTCTAATCCACGGATAGAAATGGATAACGATGATAATCTATTCCTATCGTAGGTTAAACCACAGCTATTGCATTTGGATGCTTTCCAGATTGGGTGCTCTAATTTTCCACCACATACAGGACATTCAGAAGAAGTCCCCTCTGGATGTATATACAATGTTTTATTATTTGATTTATAATCTATAAATCCCTGGAATAATCTGTACGGCCATCTGTTAATATCTGTTCTGAATTTTTTTGATCTATTTGGATTGTTTTTAGATTTATCGTTGTTTTTATCTTTATTGTTCTTTTTCTTTCCATTCTCCTTTATATTTGTTAAATCCTCAAATACAAAGGTCTTATCATCATTGTCCTTTACTAGTTCAGTTGTTAGTTTCTGCAGTCTATCCCTTATGACATTTCTCTGCCTGTGCTTTGCCTCCTTTAATTTTCTATCCCTTTTTGCAGGATTCCTGA
>NZ_QJSM01000013.1 GCF_003205235.1 Thermoplasma sp. Kam2015
TGTTTGGCGTAATCAATATTGTTATCATAATATTTCTTTAATGATCTTCTAAGGGTAATGGGGGATGGCAGTTCATTGTTGTTGGATTTGGCTATCGAGTATGCATTTATTATAGCCTTATTTATTAAATCTCTCATATCAGTTAAATATTTCAGAATAATATCATCTGGAGTATAGCCGAATACTATAGTTCTTTTATCACCTTTGGATTTCCATAAATGGCTCATTCTTTTAGTGCCTCCAGTATGTTTTTCATTTTATGTGACCTCAATCCATACAATCTTGCTGAGAACGATGTTATTATGGATATCAAATCCATTGTGAGCCCCTCGTTGGCCGATAATATTTCATTGCCATCTGTTTCTATAATATTTGTATTATGCATTTTGCATATACTTTCTATTGAACCAAAACAGAATCTTGCCAGCCTATCCTTGTGTGTAATGTAAATATTGTTTATTTCATCGTTCTCTATTCTATTCAATAATTCATTGAATCCCCTTCTATTGAACTTCAATCCTGATCTTATATCTGAATATACAATAGCATCGGGATATGATGATCTTAATCTGTTTATCTGATTGTATAAATCATTCTTCTGGTCATTTGATGATACCCTTGCATATACTGCATCTACTCTATTGTTTTTTATTCCCAATATTCTGTTTATTTCCTTCTTTGGTACTCTCCTGAAATTATTTGATAATCTTATGTAGTGTATTTTTCCTTCACGATCCCATCTCCTCAATGTGGTTGCATCTATCTGCAGTATATCGCATGCTTCCCTGATTGTGTATATTTTACCCATATATATTGCATAACAATATATAACTATATATAAATATTCCCATAAACAGTTAAAACCCCATCACGACTGCGATCTTCATTGGCCTGGCATATGTGGCTTTCGCCGCGATCTTTGGCTATGCATTCGGTTCTCTGAGGCCTGAGCGGATAGCAAATATAGGATTCATTTCTGTGGAGGAATCCCTTTGAATGATCATTGATTAAGGTTATATACCAATTGATAATAATTATATTATGAAGAATATAGCGGTCATAGTATCGTCCGGAAAAAACGAGAAGGAAAAAGTGCTGACGGCGCTGACATTCGCCAACGTGGCAAGGAAAAATAAGCTGTTCGGAGACGTCAGGCTCATACTGTTCGGCCCAGTAGAAAGGATGGTCGCAGAGGGCGATAAGGACGTGATGAAGCTGCTCGATGACTTTGCAAGCCTAGGCGATAAGCCTGTAGCCTGCCAGGTCGTGGCAAATAACTTCAACATAGCAAACGATCTGCAGAGGGTGCAGAATCTGAAGATCGATATGGTAGGCCCAATCATAAAGGATCTTGCGGAAAAGGACTATGAATTTCTGACGTTCTGAACGTCACTGCAGCGCAGATATGAATTCGCCCTTTTCCATCATCCTTTTTATTTCCTCTATGTCGAATGATGCCGGCCTGTCAGCATCAAGAGGTTTTATTTTTTCCCTGACCTTATCGTAGATTTTCCTTGTTGATGGAGACATCCTCTTGTCTGTGAATTCGAGTGCCTGAGATCCAAGAAGATATTCTATGGCGATGATGTAACGAACATTATCTAGTATTTCGAGAAGCTTGAGCGAACCATTTGCACCCATGCTCACATGATCCTCCTGGTTGGCGGAGGTCGGAATGGTGTCGGCGGATGAGGGATAGGACAGCACCTTGTTTCTGTTGCAGAGCGCGGCAGCCGTATACTGCGGTATCATGTATCCGGAATTCAGTCCGCTGTTCTTCGTCAAAAATGGAGGCAGCCCGCTTAGATTTGTGTCAACAAGCCTGGCTATGCGCCTCTCAATCATGTTTCCCAGATCCGTCAGCGCTATAGACAGGAAATCGGCTATGAGGGCAACCGGCTCTCCATGGAAGTTTCCACCAGAAACAACCTCGTCCCCGTTGAACAGGGGATTATCCGTTGCGGAGTTTATCTCCACCGAAAGTATGTTCTCCGCAAAATCCAGCACATCCGCGACAGACCCGTACACCTGAGGTATGCACCTCAGCGTGTAGGCGTCCTGAACCTTTGTCCTGTCAGATCTCTCTACAATCTCACTGCCCTTGAGGTATTCCCTGAACCTGTTTCCAATTGCAACCTGGCCTAAGTGCGGTCTTGCTCCCAGTATCCATGGAGTGAATGCTTTGGATGTCCCATTCAGAGCCTCGAAGGAGAGGAGCGCAGATCTTAAGGCGTTCTCCAGCGTATCATGCGCATCCATCAGGGCTATGCTCAATATGCCTGCCATAAAGGACGTGCCGTTAATCAAGGCTACGCCCTCCTTTTCTTTGAATTCATATGGTTTCAGGCCGGCCTTTTCCAGAGCCTTTGACGAGTCCATCAGCCGCCCCTCATAGAATGCCTTGCCCTCTCCCATCATTGCCAAGCCTATATGCGCCAGCGGGGCAAGATCTCCGCTTGCGCCAACCGATCCGTACTTAGGCACGGCTGGTATAACGTCCTTGTTCAGCATATCCATGATCATCTTTAGAAGATCAGGTGATACCGCTGAGTATCCCACAGCGAGGCTGTTCAGCCTGACAACCATTATGGCCCTTACGTACTTCAGATCTAGATACTGGCCGACCCCGGATGAATGGCTTCTTATGAGATTTTTCTGAAGTTCGATCTCCTGATCCCTCTGGATGCGCACATTCAATAAACTGCCGAATCCTGTATTGACCCCATATACAGTTCTATCAGAATTTATGAGCTGGATAAAGGATCTGTGTTTTTCTTCGATGGATTTGAGGGTCTCGTCATTTATGCTCAGTCTGTCGCCCTCAACGGCCACGGCATATACGTCCTCAATGCTCAGCGATTTTCCATCTATCTCAATCATATAATTGAGAGCATAAGGAATCATATGTTTTTTACTGTATTTTTATTGAGTTGACTATTTTTGTTCATGATTCCTTATGCATATAATAATGCAATCTCATACCGGATATTCACGTTTTGCTGCAAGAAATATTTTTATATCAGATGGCAGTTGTCATCTGTGTATCCAAACGTGGACGTCAGGGAATTCCCACTTTCGGTCAGGTTGGTTTTCTCCTACCTGAAGGATCAAAAGATATCGGATGTGGCACATATAATGGAGGCCACGGGCCTTTCAAGGCGATCCGTGATGTACGCAGTTAGGATACTCAAAGAGGCAAACCTCATAGATATCCAGATATGCCTTTCAGATACCAGGAGGCGTTTTTACTGCGTGAAGATATCCGGTACGTGATACTGGGCATTATGTATATTATTCTTCCGATAAGTGCACATTCTGCACATTGATCAAGCTTGAAGTATTACAATCTGATATTGATTATATGGATGCATCGGAAAAATTGGGTGAGATAAACGAAGTGTTCAGACTTAGCAAGAAGTTGAAACCTGAGATCACAGATAAGTTTCTGTCCTTTATGGAATCTACTCTTGGGAATGGTTCTCTTGATGTTAAGACAAAGGAACTGATCGCTCTGTCGCTTTCTTTGGCGCTACAGTGTGAGTGGTGCATACCTTATCATACCGCAAAGTGCCTGGAGGCAGGGTGCAGTGAAGAAGAGATGATCGAAGCATCATATATATCAGCTATAATGGCCGGAACACCGGCTTTGATGAACGTAAAGATCATGGCCGACGCGATTGAGCAGCTAAAAAATAAATGATTGAAATATTAGATATCTTAATATGTTTATAAGTTTACTATATCTATACTATATATTCTGACAACTTTTCATTTATCAAGAGAAAATTTAAGAATGATAGACATATACACGCATTATGAAGTCTGGTGGTTCACTTTATAGACCTTGAGGATCTCAGGGCTAAAGTGCTGGAAAATACAAGGCAGCTAGTTCTTCTCATGAATGAGCGCATGGAGCTTGCAAGGCATATTGCCGAAATAAAGGGCGATCATGGAATGCAGATAAGGGATCCGGTGAGAGAGGCGCTCGTCAGGCAGGAGCTTAAGACGGACAACCCCCTTCTGAACCTGATATTTGAGGCAACGATAGTGGAGCAGGTTGGCGGGATAAAGCTCGACGATCCTATACAGTTATCCGGTACCCGCGACAGTCTGATGTTCATTCTAGGCCTCTTCATCTGCAGGCCGGGTCTTGAAGTTCACAGTAAGAACGTTCCTGAGAGCTTCATTAAGGGATGCTCCGTAAGCGGCGGCCATTTCGTTGATGGAGATTCGGCATGCGGCATGCTGATCGATATAGGTTCAGGCTTTCCGGTTCGGCTGACTGATAAAAGTATGACCATATTCCCGGATGCGCTGGATATGCGTAATAAAAACAATATTCTGAGAGTGAGGCTTTGAAGGCAGCGATCATAGGCAGGGAGGGCAGGATCGGCAGAGTGATCTCTGACATATTGCAGAATAACGGCGTAGAGATCGATGATGACGCCGATCTGGCATTTCTATGTGTTCCAATAAGGCCGGCCATCGATTACATAGAGAAGGGAGGGCATACCTATGTGGAGGTATCTTCCGTCAAATCCGCATTCAAGAGATTCGCCGGATCCATAGTGAGCATACATCCCCTGTTTGGGCCGTCCAGCTACAGGGATGGGATGCACCGGACCATCGTTTTCATAAACGATATATCAAACGTAAAATATAAAGAGATAATAGAGGAAATGTTCAGAGGCTACGAAATAGTATCCATGAGTGCCGAAGAACACGATCGAATGATGGTAAATGACATGATAATTCCATATCTTATGTCGATGATAGCGAAGCGGACGGATGCAAAATACAGAACGCGATCCTTCGACCTTATGAAGAGCCTCGCATCCATAGTCGATGGAGAGAATCAGGAGGTACTGATGGATACCATAAAGCTGAATCCCTATGCAGGCGTCGCAAGGGAGACCATAGAGGAAATTCTTGAGGTGATTTCATGATAGTAATTGCAAAGGACGAAAACGATAAAAGAACGATTCAGGAGGATCTGGAAAAGAGAGGATCGGAATACCATATGATAAAGCTCTACGATAATTATGTGTTCATGTCGGACGGCGGCGATGAGGAAAAGGACAGGCTCTACTCTCGAAAATTCAGGAAGAAGAGCATAATAGACGTCTCCGGTGTCAGGATAGGCGAGGGCCTTAAGATAGCTGCCGGGCCCTGCTCGGTGGAAAACGAGGAGATGATTCTGGATATAGCCAGATCTGTCAAGGCAGCGGGTGCAGATATGATCAGGGGCGGCGCCTTCAAGCCGAGAACTTCGCCGTATTCGTTTCAGGGCCTGGGCGAAGACGGAATAAAATATCTGGTTGAAGCAAAGGAGGAAACTGGACTCCCCATTGTAACAGAGATAATGAATCCCGCATACTACAGGTACTTCGATGGAGTGGATATGCTGCAGGTCGGATCCAGAAACGCGCAGAATTTCGATCTACTCAGATTCCTCGGGAAGCAGAAGAAGCCGGTGCTTCTCAAGAATGGTATGGGAAACACAGCAAAGGAATGGCTGGAAACCGCGGAATACATACTGTCTGGAGGAAATGGAAATGTAGTTCTCTGCTACAGAGGGGTCAGAGGCATAGAGAATTCGACGCGCTTCACAATGAACGTTGGAAGCATAATCTACGCAAAGTCAGAGACGCATCTGCCAATATGCGCAGATCCCAGCCATGCCTCGGGAAGACGTGATTTTGTCGAATCCATGGCGCTCGCTTCAGTGGCCGCTGGCGCGGACATGCTGGAGATAGAGGTTCATAACGATCCGGAGAGGGCATTATCCGATGCGGATCAACAGATAACGCCTTTCGATCTAAAGAGAATAATAGAGAAGGCAAGGGCTCTAAAAAGGGAGCTCGATGCCTGGAGCAAGCAACAATATTGAAAAATCTCATACATCGATCAAAATACTGGATTTCCGTATTTTTCGGTTATCTGTATTTTCATAGATAGCATCATCGGCCCTGGCCTATACGAAATATGCATGGAAGGCAAAGATGTCTATGCGGAAGAGAATATCCGAGGATTCTGATCAGAGGAAGCCCAATTTATGAGCAATATCCATCCGCACAAAATGTATAATCCGTAATTCTAATAACTATTTATACAAATACTGTATTATATTATTAACTATGAAAGCTAATGCGGTATTAAATCTGCTACGAATATCATGAAAGACGCTTTATGTATACGCCTCAACGGGGAAGAAAAGTTCAATGGAGATAGGCTATGAAAACGATGAGAACTGAACAGATCTTTATCCATGATAATGGCGTAATATCCAGAATGTGCCATGTATCAAAGAACCTATATAATCAGGTAAATTATATCCTAAGAAACCAGT
>NZ_QJSM01000014.1 GCF_003205235.1 Thermoplasma sp. Kam2015
AATACAAAGCAGAAGAGAAAGGGATCAATGTCATGATACAGGAGGAGAGCTATACAAGCATATGTTCGTTTCTTGATAACGAAAGCATAGAACACCACAACACGTACATGGGAAAGAGAATAAAGAGGGGTGTATTCCAGTCTGCAAATGGAACATTAATACATGCGGATCTGAATGCATCCTACAACACAATAAGAAAGGCAATCCCTGAAGCATTTGACGGGATAGAGGGTATTGGGTTATACCCGCGAAGTTTAAGCATCAAAGAGATGATAACTTCCAGAGGTGGATGTTAACATGGTTAACAGAAACCATAACCTCGCGATATAAGCTATATTTCTCAGAAAATGTAGTCAGATGTCCTATCGCTGTTCAGTGGTATATGCGGATCAAAGCCGCATTTTTTGCACCTTCCATTTTTGTCTAGGCCTACAACCTTTGACGAGAAGATGAAGCGCTCTATGAGAAGATTGCCACAGTTAGGGCAGTACGTGTTCTCGTAGTATCCCGGCACATTTCCTATATATACGTATTTGAAACCCATAGACACGGCAAGATCGCGATGCTTCTTCAGGGTTTCAACCGGGGTTTCTGGCAGATTCATCATCATATAGTCTGGATGAAACCTCAGAAAACTTATGGGTACATATTCTCCAATTATATCCATTATCCTCTTGAGCATTAATCGCGCATCATCTAGGTTGTCACCAACTTCCGGCACGACAAGGTCTGTTATCTCCACGTGTATTCCTGCAGCTTTCAGGCTTTCTATGGTTCTGAATATGGGTTCTGCTGAGGGCACGGATATGTATTTCCTGTAGAACGCATCGCTGGCGTTTCCCTTGAAATCCACAGTAGCGGCATCTAGGAAATCTCTGGCATAATCTACTGCTTCAGGCGTTTCGAAGCCGTTGGTCACGAAGATGTTTATCAGGCCTTTTCTCCTGGCTATGACACCGATGTCGTGGGCATATTCCATAAAAATGCTAGGCTCATTGTATGTGTAGGCTATGCCGCGGCAGCCCATGCTTATGGCTTCCTCCACTATCTGCTGCGGTTCATAATGATAGCCGGTTATCGTCCTCCTCTGGCTTATGTCATAGTTCTGGCAGTACTGACATGCAAAACTGCATCCAACAGTGCTGAGCGAATATATCATTGATCCAGGGAACATGTGAAGGACGGGCTTCTTTTCGATTGGATCCACATTTATGGCGGCAGGAATCCCGTATACGAGGAGATATAGGTCTCCATCGATATTCTTTCTGACGCCGCAAAAGCCGGTTTTGCCTTCTTTCAGTTTACAGTATCTGCTGCAGGCTGTGCACTCAACCATGTCATCGATCTTCCGGTAAAGAGTCGCTTTAACCGGCCTGTTGATGACCACCTGCTCTAATGGCATAATAGATCATAATATCAATGAAATGCAAGCATTTAGCTGTTTTGTATTGGCTGAATATATACCTTTTATCTTCTTCTTTTTAAGAAGTGCTTTATAGAATGGTTAGGGATTGGGTGGCTCATGCTGAGAAATCATGCGAGGAATAATTAAATAGCGGCCTTGGAATTAGATGATCATGCAGATCAATTTCTACAGGGTTAGAATCCCATTTCTAAGGCCATTCACAACGAGTTTTGGAACAGAGGAATACAGGGAGGCACTGCTTTTCAGGATTTCGCACGAAGGCATAGATGCATATTCCGAATCAGTCACATCGGTGATACCAGACTACGGATATGAAGATAACACCACTGCCATGCATGTGATAAGGGATCTTGCGGCAAAATATATCGCAGACCTACCTGATCCAGCCACATTTATGGAGAGGGTGAAGGGGATAAAGGGACACAATATGGCAAAGGCCGCACTGGAGATGCTGCTCTGGGATTATCACAGCAAGGCTAGCAATCAGCCTCTTTACAGATATTTGGGAAAGAGCAGAGGCTATGCCAACGTTGGAATATCCATAGGCATGGCTAAGATTGAAGATATGGAGGATCAGATAGAGAAGGCCCTATCGCTGGGATACAAGAGGATAAAGGTGAAGATCGCAAGGGGAAGGGAAAACATAGTCAAAGAGATACGCGATTCGTTTCCTGATATACCCTTGAGCGTGGATGCGAACGGAGATTACGGTGCGGCCGATATACCGAGGTTAAAGGATCTGGACAGGTACGATCTTGAATATATCGAACAACCATTTCCCGGTGATGATCTGATATATCATTCCAAGCTGAAAAAGGAGATCTCAACACCCATATGTCTTGACGAATCTATAACCTCTGCGGATAAGGCTCTGAAGGCCTTCGATATAGGAGCTGCTGACGTTATAAATATCAAACCAGGACGCATTGGGGGGTTCTCAGAATCGCTGAAGGTCGCAGAGATAGCTAGAGAGAATGGAGGTCATGTCTGGGTTGGTGGAATGCTTGAGACGGGCATAGGCAGGGCATTCAACATAGCCTTTGCATCCCTGGAGATGGTTGATTATCCTGGAGATACATCACCCAACGAAAAGTACTTTGGCAAAGACATCGTTCTAAACCCATTCAAGATGAAGAATGGGATCATAGAACCGTATCATGATGCTGGCATAGGGGTAAGGATCGATGAGGGCGCTCTGATTAGGTACATGGTCGAGGCGGGCACCATATCAATCTGATGAGGCCTTGTAAATCCTGTCGATTGTTATTATGTCTCTTAGCGCTATCTCCGGAGGCATGGGTACAGGTTCGTCCTTCTCCACCGATTCAAGAAAGCCTCCGATCTCCTTTTCTATCACGTCATAAGTTTCGACGGGAATATGCTTCCCGTTGACTATTATATCTCCATAGGCCGTCTTTCTCTTCCTCTGTGTCCACGGTTCCAATGGCTTCGTTCCGACATCTTCATAGATGCTTCCATTATCACCAATAATTTCAAATTCAGGTATCAGCGGATACTCTGGATAATTCCATGAATAGAAGAATATGCCGTGCATACCGTTTTCAAAATTGAACACCGCCTCAGCCGTATCTTCACCCACATAATCCCACGTTCTGTGTACGAACGATCGAAGAGATCTGAAATTCCCGCCAAAATTAAGCAGTGTATCGATATAGTGCGTGCCTTCATCGATCAGTATACCCCGGCCTACCATCCCCTTTTCGTTTCTCCAACCCTCCAGCTTTCTGTAGGACTGATGCCTCACTATAACTGTGTGCGGTGTCCCTATCTCCCCGTTCTTTATCCTGCGGAGGGCCTCCGCAACTGATGGATCGAAGTAGAACTGTTCGGCAACCATGAACTTCAATTTAGACTCATTTGCCTGCTGTATCAGGCTTATGCCAGAATCTATGTCAGGTGTTATGGGTTTCTCAACAAGCAGATTCTTCTTTGCTCTGATCGCAAGTGTACCCATTTCGTAATGCAGGCCATCAGGTACTACAAGATCTATAATATCTGCATTTGATCGCAGAGCATCTTCATAGTTTTCGTATACCTTAGATATTCTGAACTGTTCCATGCATCTTCTGGCTTCTTCCGGATCTCTCTCCACTATTGCCACATCGTAGCCGAGCTTTGAATAGATCCTTAGGTGCTCCTTCCCGAAACCCCTGCAACCAACCAATACAATATCCATATGGGCTTAAAATTGTCCTATGACACTTAAACCTTTTGATTATAATTATTTTATTTAATGATAACGTAAAAAGATAGCATGCCACTATGACCCTTAAAATTATGACCTCTCTGAACTGAACTTATTTTCAAAATGTGAAATAATAAAAAATAAGTTTATACGCTGTGGGTCAGGTTATCGATCCTGCCTCCGTCGATCACGATGACCTGTCCGTTCATGTATTCTGAATCGTCCGAGGCAAGGAAAAGCGCTACGTTACCAACGTACTCTGGCCTGCCGATCATTTTCAGCGTTGTTTTGGATCTGAAATCGTCTTCAAGCTTCCTGATCTCATCTTGGCTCTTTCCGCCTATGGTGAGATCGGTCTCGATCCAGCCCGGCGCTATTGCGTTTACCCTTATTCCATATTCTGAGAGGTCAAAGGCAAGCCTCTTCGTCAGCATGATGACACCGGCTTTGGTTATGGAATAGAATGTTGTGTTTCTGGCGGCGGTTCCTATTCCAGCGTTTGATGCTATATTTATTATCTTTCCCTTTTTCTCCTTCAGATCCTGGAGGAATTCGAGAGTTGTGTATATCTGCCCCATGAGGTTCACATCTATCATACGCCTGACCTTGGAGTCATCATACTGGTCAAAGGGCATTAGATACCATATCCCCGAGTTGTTGACGAGTATGTCTATCTTTCCCAACTTGCTGTGGATCTCCATTGCCATCCTGTGAACCTGTTCACGGTCAGATACGTCTGCCTTGAATATTTCCCCACCGGTTTTCTTTTTCACCTCAAGGGCACTTCTTTCATCGCTGTTGTAATTTATGGCTACTTTGGCCCCTTCTTCGGAAAATTTCTCTGCAATAGCCCTTCCAAGACCCTTGCTTGCGCCAGTTATGAGCGCAATCTTTCCTTCAAGCTTTCCAGACATACATGGTTATTAGGGCATCTTTGAAAAATATTTTCCAAATTGCATTATTATATATATTTAGCATCTTTATCGATTATTATTTGATATTAGAATATTTCATTGGTTCTTCTTATTTCCATCCATGTTGATCTATATTAATTTTGCTGGTATTCATCCATTCTTTATATATCAGGTCATCTAGGTATTTATAATGATGTATGAAAATATATATATTTTAAACGTTCCGCAATTTAATGTAAGAAAATTATTAAGTATTATGCGGATTTTATAGCATGGAATCTTCAGTCAGATATTCAGAACTGATCGAAAGACTCGATATGAGCAAGGTCACCAGATTCTACTGGCTTCTGACGATACTCGCTACCATAGGCGGATTCCTTTTCGGATATGATACTGCAAATATCGGATCTGCTTTACCATTCATAGAGAGGATATACCCAGGGATATCCGGATTTGTAGAAGGTTATTTGGTTGCGGGAGCATCTCTAGGCGCTGGCGTTGGTGCACTTGTTGCTGCAGGCCTTACTGACAGATATGGAAGAAAGTATCTGCTTATAGCGGATGCAGCCATATATGCGGCTGGAGCACTGCTTTCGGCCTTCACCGTTGATCTAGTCATGCTTCTGCTTTCAAGAACTCTGATAGGTATAGCAGTGGGTGCAGACTCTGGGATAGCAACTGCTTACATAGCTGAATATGCGCCGAAGGCTAAAAGAGGAACCTTGGGAATACTGCAGCAGTGGATGATAACGATCGGAATTCTCGGCGCTTATCTTGTTGGGATGGCTACCCTCTTCTTTGCTCCAGGTCTGGCGTTCAAGTTTGGCTGGAGGATAATGTTGGGGGTTGCCGCCATACCGGCAGCCATCGGCCTTGCATTCAGGTTTATGATGCCAGAGTCCCCCAGATGGCTCCTGGTCAAGGGAAAATATCGAGAAGCAGCCACATCGCTCAAAAAACTTGGAATATCAATGAATGAAGAAGAGCTGAAGTCTGTTAAACTTACACAGCCGCATGGTATAACTCCTGGTGTGAAGAGGGCTCTGCTGATAGTTGGCCTGTTCTTCGTGTTCCAGCAGATAACAGGAATAAACATACCATTCTATTACGGTCCGGTTGTTCTCCAGAACCTGCACATAGTGGGAAAATCGACGTCGCTCGTCTACAGCATATACTATTCGGTAGCGGCTTCTGCCATACTTGCCATAATAAACGTCGCGGCCACATACATAGGTTTCAGGTATATCGATTCTGTCGGTAGGAGGAAGCTGGCTCTGATGGGCTACGCAGGCATGACGTTCTTTGGAATACTTGGTGGCTTGCTGTTATACCTAAAGCTCGACATAGGCCTGTTCATAGCATTCGCCGGGTTCATCATATTCTTTGCATTCGGGGTTGGAGGAACAGGCTGGATGATACAGGGAGAATACTTCCCAACAAGCATGAGAGGCCTTTATGCATCGCTGGGTGCATTCATAGACTGGATTGCCAATTTTGCCATAGTTGAACTCTTCCCAGTGATGGATTCAGCCATAACGATAAAGAACGTGGAGTTTGTCTTTGGAATCCTGTCCCTTATAGCTCTGATACTGTTTTACTACATAATGCCAGAGACCAAGGGCCTTTCCGTAGAGCAGATAGACACGCTGTTCGAAAACAACACGCTGGGGCAGATGAAGAAAGCCTCCATATCAATAAGAAATGAGACTGCACCAGCCGATCCAAAATGACTTATTTTATTAAATTTTTATCAAAAACATTTTAATAAGGCAATTGTGTTCTCTTGCTATAATGAGGAAGAAGATCCTACTGATAGGTCTCATCATATTCATAATCGGAATCGCAATGACTGCCGGCGGAGATTATCTCGTGGGGCATTACACGGTAACCAGTACCGTTATGATGCAGAGTAAAGTTGGAATGAGCTACTATGAGATCACCATATTTGCGCCGTCTCTTCTAACTGTTGACAGCACATTTTCACCGCTATACCTGGTGTCATCGGCGAATTTGACCGGCCTCAATGCATCTAATGTGGCATCAAGATCCATAAGCCCGCTGACCACCACTTCGGTGTCCTCAGAGCATGTGTGGGCCTACGATCTCACAGCCGCAGGATCTTACTACATAGTGGCATTCAACAGCTCTGCTGCGGCCATAACTTGGAGTTACATACCTCTAGGTTACACATATCTGTCAGTTGTGATGCTGATAGGCATAGTTCTCATAATAGTTGGAATAATAATAGCAGTGATCGGTCTTATTCTAAGGAAAAAACAGGTGCCGGAAGAACCACAGATCTGATGCTTCACTTCCTATCGTGAAAATATTTAATAAATTACGAGATCTTCAATGGGTTTAATGCTGTTCAGCTATGGGCTATTGATCGCCTCATTTTTCGTCTTCGTGATTACGGCTATTTACTCATCGCTATCAGACATGAGGAAGAGGAGCGTTAATTCATTCACCTTTCTTCCCATGTTTGCAGTTGCTGCGCTGTATTATGCCCTTATACATGATTATTATCTTACTGCTTTCACCTTGACCATTGCCGCTGCCACATTCATACGCACAGATTCCTATATTTATCTAATCTTGCCCGTGGCCGCGTTTATAATGGCCATGATCCTTGGATGCTTGAGCATCGGATCAACAATAGCTGTTGTTCTGACACTGCTGGGTTACAGAGAGACTCTCTTTGGCATCGGAGATGTGAAGGCCGAGGTCTCGTATATACTGGCTTTCCAGTATATTAGCAGGCCCTTATTTGGTGCATCAGTTTTTGCGATCAGCTTTCTGATATACCTTTCAATATTCTCCGTTCTGGCTATAGCAGCATTCTATGTCCATGCTACGATTATAGGTCTAAAATTCAGAGGTATTCATCTCGCATACGACGAAGCAGAGTATTCAAGAAACAGGCAAAAGTACAGAGTAATCGGTTCAGGCGACCAGGCAATTATGTCATACAGGATGCCATTCCTCGTTCCCATAAACCTCGCTGCCTTATTCGCAGTTCTGATTGGACTGCCACAGATGTTCATTTGATATTTCATTCGGCGAGATGTAATTTAGGGTTATTTTCCCGAAAGGAAGAGATAAAATACTGGAGGGCAATGCATCCTCGATCAGGTGCATCAATTGGCTGTGGAACAGAAAATGCCAGAATTTGTCATTCGCGATGTGGAGGAGGCCGATGCCAGGCTGAAAGAGCTTGGATCAAAGAGAATACTCCTGCAGCTGCCCGACGGCTTGAAGCCCTATGTATTTGACTATTTCAATTATCTTTCCCAGAGATACGATGTTATAGTGTCTTCGTCCCCCGTGTATGGTGCATGCGATATCGGCCCTTCGTATCTCTATGATAGGGTAGATGCGATAGTTCAGATCGGGCATTCGGTAATGCGGAACATTAAGTATCCGAAGCCAGTAATATTCATTGAACATTACAGGGATGTTGAGATAAGGGAATTTGATACGAAACCCATTGAAAAATATTCTAAGATAGGACTCATCTATTCAATACAGTATCGTTTTGCTGCTCAACGCGTTAAGAGCATACTCGAGGCGAGGTCGTTCACCGTCCTTATAGGAAAATCAGATAGAAGAATGGCCTACGACGGTCAAGTTCTTGGATGCAACTTCAGCTCAGTTCACTCCATTGAGAATGAGGTGGACGCATTTCTGATAGTTTCCACCGGTATATTCCATGCGCTGGGATCGCAGATATCCACAGATAAGCCCGTGTTTCTATTTGATCTGAACGAGATGTCGTTAAAGCCTATGGAGAAGGAGGCTGACGCCTTTATAAGAAGGCGCTATGCACAAATATACCGTGCCATGGATGCCAGAAAGATATGCTTTATCGTTGACACAAGGATAGGACAGCGCAGGGAGCGGCTTGCCAGGAAACTGATGCAGGATGCAAAGGGCCTGGGTATGGAGGCGATACTGGCCTATACGGACAATATCAGCGATATGGACATGCAGAATATGGGTTGCAATCTCATCGTTTACACAGGATGCCCGAGAGTACCAATCGACGATCAGGAGAAATTTTCCGTACCCATATTGACGCCAGCCGAATTCGGGATGGCTTTTCTCAAATCAACGAACAGATACGTGCTTGACGAGATAGTTTCAGTCGACGATCCTGCCGATCAGTGAAGTGTTTTCGAAGCCGGTTATGCGAACAAGATGCCATGTGTATTTTCTGGCACTGGCTGGTACAATAACTGGCCTGTATGCCACATCCCTCCCGATCATGGTTCCCGGCTTCCCATCCTCAGTTATCAGTATTCTCTCCTCCCTTCCGATCATGGCTGAAAACTTCTCCTGAATCAGCTGCTTGTGCAGTTCCGCTATCTTTCGATCCTGATCCTTCAACACATTTGTCGGTTTTGGTCTGCGTTCGAAATCCGCCGTCAGCTCCCTTGGGGAGAACCTTGTGACGTTGACTATATCAGGCTTTACCTTACCTATGAGATCGTAGGTCAGGTCAAAACTCTCATCCGTCTCGGCGTGATACCCTATGATGACGTCGGTCGATATGGTAAGATCAGAAAAACGCCTCCTGAACGAGTTTACTATCTCAAGAAAATCTTTAACGGTGTATTCCCTGTTCATGGCCTGAAGTACATGATCGTCTCCGCTCTGAACCGGTATGTGAAGAAATTTGAACACCTTGGGATGATCGTAAGCATTCACAAGATATTCGATTATTTCTGAGGTATTCTTGGGTTCCATCATGCCTACCCTGATCATGAAATCCCCAGGTATTTTGGAAAGCATCTCTATTAGTGATGGCAACCTGATACCGATGTCCTTTCCATAGGCTGCCGTATCGAGAGAGCTTATTCTTATCTCCTTCTTTCCAGACTCTATGATCATTCTGGCCTGATTCACAATCTTTTCTGGTCTTCTTGAAACAAGCTTCCCCCTGGCGATATGCGATATGCAGAAGTTGCATCTGCCTGTGCAGCCTTGATTTATTGGTATGCCAGACATGATTTCAGCATCTATTATCGAGGTATCATCGAGGTATTCCTGGAATTGCTGAAACCGATCCCTGTCAATGGACTCGATGACTCCTCCTGAGAGTTCCCTTCCCTTTATCGCCGACAGGCATCCTATGACCTGGACTCTTCCGTATCTGCTCAGTTCCTCTATCCGGCGCATCATATGTTCTTCGGTCTTCTGTATGACTGCGCAGGTGCCTATTATTGAGACATCGGCTTCCTCAGGTCTTTTCACCAGTGTTGATCCCTCATTCAGCAATTTATTGACGTAGAGCCCAGTTTCTCCTTGATTCAGTGTGCAACCATAGCCCTCGTAGTAAATCTTCATTTGATGTGCATTTTTATCTCGTATATTAGTGTGATTTTCCGGGGAATCGGAAATTGATAACCATTTGATGATACGTCAAGTGTCGTAATTGACCATCGCAAAAACTAAATTACGGTTGTTATCGCATATTTGTTGATAGAAAATAATCCTTTTATAAAAAAATATTATTGCATCCGTTATTTAATAACAGAATCTTAAACTCAGAATTTATATATTTAAAATAAATAACTAAATATGGAAAAGAAAGACATATCAGATCAATATCTGGAGGGCTACAGCTGCGACGTGGCCATCCGCTGGTCCAGGATCGATCCATCACTTCTGCCTGTTGATGAACTAGACAAGCAGATAATATGCTTTCTCAGGTACAACGCAAGGATCTCAAATGCGGAGATAGCCAAGGCCCTCAATACCAGTGAAGCAACGGTGAGAAGGAGGATAAATGAGCTGGTCAGGAAAAAGATAATAATAGGATTCTCGGCTCTGGTCGATCTTCAGGCAGTGGAGAACAGTATAAAGGCCTACATAATAATAGACGTAGATCCTAATAAGATGGATGATGTTGCGAATTCCATAACTGATAACATAAACGTGTTGAGCCTTTATAGGAGGAGAGGAAAGAATCAGTTGATAGCGGAAACGCTGTTCCTGAATCTTGAGGCTATTGAAAATTTTGAGAGTCAGATCTCAAAGATGAGCGGCGTGAAGAACTTCGAAACCATGATCATATCTAAAGCCTACAGGAAGAACCCATGGATAGGCATATGATTTTTTCTAAATTTTAAACTCATAACATCATCCATCTTTATTTGACATTGTTATCTGCAATAGCGAAAAGGATCATCGTTGAACAATTGATCAGAAATGAAAAGATATGAAAATATTGGTTTAATCTTTCGGTACGCCACTGTCCATTATCTTCATATACTGTTCTTCCGTGAGCTTTCCGGTGGCTAGCACAAGGCTCTTTATGGACTTTCCAGTCTCAACAGCCTCCCTGACGATCTTGGCCACATTATCATAGCCCAGATACGGGTTCAGCAGTGCGGCGGATCCAAAGCTGTTTGCCAGATGTTCCCTGCATACCGGAACGTTTGCCTTGATTCCATCTATGAGCTTCTCCTTGAACATCTTAAGTCCATTTGTCATGATGTCTATGGATCTTGTAAGCTCGTAATCTATGTTGGGCATCATCACGTTGAGCTCAAGCTGGCCTGCCTGTACGCTCATATTGACGGCCTGCTGCGATCCGATCACTGAATGGCATATCATGTTCATAGCCTCCGCTATGGATGGGTTGATCTTTCCGGGCATTATCGATGATCCCTGCTGTACAGCTGGAATTATAATCTCATGTATGCCGGTGCCCGGTCCAGAGTATAGAAGCCTGATATCGTTGGCGATCTTTTCAACATCTAGGGCAAGGTTCGTGACGGAGTTCATAACCCTAGAAAAATCTGTCATGAACTGCATTATGCCAAGCAGATTTGAACTCTTCCTGAAGTTCTCCTTTGTGATCTCATTGATGTGCTTCACAACATTTTCCTGGTAGTTCTTTGCAGTGTTTATGCCGGTTCCAACTGCAGTACCGCCTATGTTGAGCTCCATTATGTAGTCGGATGCGTCTATTATCTCATCACGATCCTTCTTCATTGCATAAGCGTAGGCTCCGAATTCCAATCCTAGTGTCACAGGTGCAGCGTCCTGCAGATGCGTCCTTCCGGGCTTTGCTATGCCTCTGAACTCCTTGCTCTTGTTCTCCAGACTCTCTATGAGCTCGTTCAGCGCGTTCTTCAGCTTCCTGATCTTTTTGGAAACTGTCAGGCGCATCATGGTGGGGTAAACATCATTGGTTGACTGGCTCATGTTGACATGATCGTTGGGGTGGATCACGGAGTAGTCACCCTTGTTCTTGCCCATCAGCGTTAGCGCCACATTGGCTATGACCTCATTGGCATTCATGTTGTAAGAGGTTCCAGCTCCGGCCTGATACACATCGATCACGAACTGATCGTGGTATTTCCCGTTGATTATCTCATCGCATGCCTTTGATATGTAATCAGCCTTCTCCCTGTCAAGAGATCCACCATCGGCGTTCACAAGAGCAGCAGCCTTCTTGACCTGCGCTATTGAAACGATGTGATCAGAATCCGCGGTGAGACCCGTGATTCTGAAATTTTCCCTAGCCCTTGCGGTGTTTATACCATAGAAAACATCATCGGGCAGCTGCACTTCACCTATAACGTCCCTTTCTGTCCTCATGAGTGATTATCGTTTGAACATATAAATTTTTGATTGCTTCATCCACACAAGCAATGATCAAATTTTTCTATATGTCCATCGGCATGACAAATATCTACAATGACCATAATTGGTATTCTCTCTATGCTATATATCAATTAGTTCGGAAAAGAGAAAAAACATATTAATATCATCCGGTGATAACAATAGATGACAATCATGAGGCAAAACGAGGTCATTATCAGAGTAGCCGGTGCAGCCGGTGACGGTGTGCAGTCGGCTGGTGAGATCCTGGTGAGAACTTTTGCAAGAAGTGGGCTTTACGCCACATCCTACAATTATTATCAGGATATAATTAGGGGTGGTGAATCCTGGTATCAGGTGCGTGCTTCTGACGTTAAGGTGAAGAATCAGGGAGACGGTCTTGACATACTCGTGGCACTGAACCAGGACGGTGTTGAGAGACATACAAATCCAGATATAAACGAGGGCGGCGCTTCTCCTCTGGGAAAGGATGGAATCGCAATATTCGATAACTCGATCAAGAATTACACGAAGAGAGATACCAACTACTGTCCAATGCCGCTCGCCGATATAGCGGCGAAGTACAGCAAGAATACGCTGCTGAAGAATACTGTTGGTCTTGGCGCAGCGATAGCGGCATCGGGAATCGATTTCAACATCTTCGCTGACGTGATAAGGGATCAGTTCGGCAAGAAGGGAGATATAGCTGAACTGAACGTCAAGGCGGCAAAGGAAGGCTACGATTATTTCCTAGCAAATTACAAACCGCTTGGAAAGAAATTCAAATTCGGAAAGAAGAAGTACATGATCTCCGGCGGTATGGCCGTTGCACTGGGTGCTGTGGCCGGAGGACTGAAGATGTATGTTGCCTATCCTATGACGCCTGCATCATCAGCCCTTCATTTCCTTGCACAGCATGCCAAAAAGTACGGTGTTTTCGTCAAGATACCTGAAGACGAGATATCCGCTATAAACACGGTTATAGGCGCCAACTATGCTGGCGTTCGTGCCATGACCGGTTCCTCAGGAGGAGGCTTTGCCCTCATGACCGAGGCCGTGGGTTTATCCGGCATGACCGAGGTACCTCTAGTAATATATGAGGCGCAGAGGCCAGGTCCTTCCACTGGCCTGCCCACTAAGACGGAG
This sequence comes from Thermoplasma sp. Kam2015, assembly GCF_003205235.1. Taxonomy (NCBI): domain Archaea; kingdom Methanobacteriati; phylum Thermoplasmatota; class Thermoplasmata; order Thermoplasmatales; family Thermoplasmataceae; genus Thermoplasma; species Thermoplasma sp. Kam2015. Next base: position 13,304 of record NZ_QJSM01000014.1, read on the forward strand.
CAGGGAGATCTCAATCAGGTTCTTGGTGCTTCGCAGGGTGATTTCCCGAGAATAGTGTTTGCTCCCGGCGACATAGAAGAGGCCTTCTATCTCACGAGGGAAGCCATGAATATAGCGGAAAAATACCAGACGCCTGTTTTCATAATGTCCGATCTGTATCTGGCCGAGCATTACGATACCATAGACAGCTTCGATTTGAACTTCACGATAGATCACGGGCTCAGGGCCAAGGACAATGAGCAGGATTACAAGAGGTATCTTATAACTGAAACGGGCATATCGCCGAGGGCAATTCCCGGACAGCCTGGAAACATGCACAACGAGGATTCAGATGAACACAATGAATACGGAGACGTCGTCAGCGATGCTGTGACCAATCCCCAGGACAGAATAAGGATGATGCAGAAGAGAATGCGCAAGATGGACACATACATAGAGGAGATGAGGCCTACGCCCACATACCATATAGAAGACGCAGAATACGTGATAATACAGTGGGGAAGTACGAAGGGGACTGTCGAGGAGGCAGTAGACATACTCAGATCAAAGGGCATAAAGATAGGCGCCATAGAGGTCAAGAATGTGTTTCCGCTGAATCCTGACATAGGTACTCTCCTCAAGAACAAGAAGAAGATCATAGCGGTTGAAAACAACTATTCTGGGCAGCTTTCAAAGTACATATCAGCTCAGTTCCTCGTAAAGCCAGATCTGATAACGAAGTATGACGGCGAGGCGTTTTATCCAAATGCGCTTGCTGACGAGATCGAGGTCAGGATTGGCAAGAAGAAGGAGGTCATAAGGGAGTGATCATGATGAACATGAACGATTATAAGAACAAGAGGGTGCCACCAGACTGGTGCCCTGGCTGTGGTAATTTCGCGCAGCTTTCTGCAATAACGATGGCTCTTGCTGAATTGAAGATAGATCCTAAGGATGTGGTTGTGGCATCTGGTATCGGATGCTCATCCAACATGCCTGAGTTCCTGAACACATACGGCTTCCATGGCCTTCATGGAAGGCTTGTTCCATTCGCAGCTGGTGTAAAATGGGCCAACTCAAAGCTGACCGTCATAGCATACGGTGGAGACGGTGACGGCTTTTTTGAGGGCACTCAGCATTTCTACCACACCGCAAAGAGGAATGTTGATATAACGTACATGGTATCCGATAACCAGGTCTTCGGTCTAACGACCGGGCAGGCTTCGCCTACCGCACCCATAGGGCTCAGAACAAAGACAACGCCGGACGGAAATATAGAGACTCCGTTCAACCCGATAGCCTTTGCGCTGAATGCTGGAGCCACATTTGTTGCGAGGGCATTCTCAGGAGACGTGAAACACCTTAAGGATATAACGGTTCGCGCTATAAAGCACAAGGGCTTTTCCTTCATAGATGTCATCAGCCCATGCGTTACATGGAACAAGGAAAACAGCTATGAGTACTTCAGGCCCAGAGTCTACCACCTTGAGAATAACGATGTCACAAACTTCGACCAGGCATATAAGCTCGCCTTTGAATGGGGCGATCACATACCAATAGGCGTTTTCTATGAGGTGGAAAGGCCAACATATGAGGACCTTGACGAGGTCCTAAGGGATGGGCCACTCATAGAACAGAAGGTACATACGCTTACCGAAGAGGATCTGGAAGAATTTGCATAATTCTTCAGTCCTTTTTAAATTTTGTTAGGTAAATTGCAAATAATATTGTTCCGGCTATCAAAATCAATATGCCGATTGATTCTATATAAACATTCGAATATGCAGTTTTTTCAATCTTCGTTGAATAGATCAATGAAGTATGTGAATTATTTTTTGCCAAAATTTGCACATCATAAGGGATGTTACTATATTGTGCCGGAAGGAATATATTGTAATTCGTTCGTGGTTCCAATGTGATATTTTCAATTAACTTTGTACTGATCACGGTTACGCCAGTAAAATTCCTGTACTCTGAAATTATGTAAATACGTATCCATGTGGTGGAATTGCCTGTTGTTATGGAAAGGTTTGATGGTATTCCAAAGAAGTTATATAACGTAATGTTTGAACTTCCATTGACTGAATAATCTTCGATTGAATAACTATGATATATCGGATGCTGGGTATAGGAATAACCTATAATACCAGATCCAAGTAAAATCAGCAATACAGATAACGCTAAGAGCTTCATTCCAGGCCTCTTCCCGTCCAGGGGCTTTCTATTCTTTGCTATTTCTATTCTTATTTTGGAAATTCTATCAATCCCCGTGCTATGTTAGAGATATGAAGCATATCCATTAATATTATGGTCACAATATTCCAGGAAACAGCACATTAATGGAACGCAAGTTAAATAAGACTACTAATTGAATTAATTTGGAGATCTGATAAACTCGATAAATTTTCAATCAAGAATGTTAGGCATATATAAAGTTGGTATTCCTATCATAGTGCATAACAATGGGCAAACTTAAAATAAAGGCTGTCTAATGTGTTATTTTGACCTCAGTTATATCAAAGGTTCCCTTCGCAATGTTGGTTATTCCTATTCAATAGGCTCACCTGGAGCGTATGATAGTCAGTTGAGTATTTCTTGGATTTATATAATTTCTAGCATATAATTGTATTAAAGCACCTAGATATTTTATTATCGATTATTAAGAACGATGTTACGTGAAGCGTTAATTATAGAAACCATGATAAAACTGCGTCTTTATCTTCCAATCTCGAGCATTAAATTTTGGGCATATAATGAATTTTCGAAATCATAATTGATCTATAAAAGACAATAGAATAATGCTTAAGAGAAAATTATGGCAATGCATTAGATAACAGAAGTCACGAAAATAATTGCCTTTATCAAGTGCATATATGATGTAATAAGATTTAAATATCTAAATTTACATAAACACCTGCATAAATTGGAGGATAAGAACATGGAAAGTAATCAGCCTAATATTCCTCCTGTTGGACCGAAGACGTCCAATACGAAGTGGTACGCGATAATAACAGTTCTTGTTGTTGTTATCGTTGTCGTAAGCGTATTGGGCTTCTATCATCCGGTAACAACAGGATCTAGTGCAAAGGTAGTATCTGCCGAATCATCAGCGGTGATAGGCCAGCCCTATAACCTGACAATACAGACCAATGGAGCTTTTAGCAGTATAACAGTATACTGGGGAGATGCTACGACTTCGATCATACCATATAGCGGTAGTGATAAGGTAACAGTTTCTCATGTATATAATAATCCGGGGAACTATTATATTTACTATGTCGTGAACTTCGGCGGATCAGTTTATCAGAGCACTAACTCTCTCATATCGGTTACATCTACTAGCACATCATTACCTAGCGAGGAATCAGTCGGTGATATAGCTCTTGTTCACAGCACTTCTTCACCACTTGTAAATCAGACCCAGCTTTTCAAACCGATGACGAATCTATCCTATGTTGTCGGTTACTTCACCCCACCAGCAAATACCAACTATGAGGTTGTTTCTCAGGTGGTATATCTTTATAAAAATGGATCTCTTGTAGAGAAAGTGAAAATGCCCTATTACTACAATTTCACCGATCAGGCCTACAAGTTGCCACCAAGCCAGGCATATTTAAATCTCACCAATCTTACCTCTGGATATTATGAGATAGGCATAGCTACCTATACTGGTAGTCTGGGTTACGAGAGTTTTCCAACAGCAATATACAATAGCACCATAATGGAGTATATGAAGAACCAGATGGCTTTCTACAATTACAATTCAACGACTGGTATGACGTCCATGACGCTGGCGAACGGTACTGTAACGTTAATGTTAGTCAGCCTTGGTTATCTCAAGGGAACTGAGGTTCAAAACTACGCGGGCACTGTTTTAAACTATGTATCACCAACCATTGTCAAATATACCAACGTTGCAAAATTAAATTATAGTGCGGGGGCATCTGTGAACTATCTTAAGGGGCAGTACGCTAATTTGAGTGCAAACGATTCATTTATGCTAGTTGCAAATTCAAACTTGGCTTTTATACCTATGACTAACGTTACATTTGCGTCTGGTTCAATGCTGAATATTTCATCAAATGCATATTACAATATAAGCGCAAAATCTGGCGTCATGTTCATGAAGAACGCTACAGCTTATCTCAACCAGACACTAAGATTCCCGAAGGCTAAAGGTAACGGTGTAAATGTCACTGTAAAGGCAGGAAACTCTGTAATGATCCCCAGTGGAACTACTATAACGTTTACCACGTATGGGAACTACACCTCATCAGGAAAGCTTTACTCTGTTATACCTGGTACACCTGTTACTGGGCCTATGCTGCTATATTTCAACAATACAACATCGTTTGAGACTTCGTCAATTGAATTAATAGGTGGAAGTGCACTATACTTCGACAATAACACGGAAGTAGAACTCTCTGAGCATAGTTTAATGGTGTTCGCTGCGGATTCAACCCTGATGAATCTTACATCGGCATCAGTTCTGGGAGGTTCAAAATTGACCTTTGTGAGCAAAGCTGAAACTGAATTTATGACGAATTCGACTGTAACATATGAGGCATCATATAACACGGTATCTTACGCGGCAGGAAGCGTCATCAACTATCCAGCAACATCTGGAGTGGGCCTCAACGCAGAGACCAATTTGACGTATGAAGTGAATACATCGCTGCTATATGTCGCCCCAGTGAATGTAAAGTATTTGGGTCCGAACGATACAGTAAATGTGACGCTTACGATACAAACTACTGGAATGACGACATCGCCTATAATAACCGGTGAGCTCAATGCTACGGCTGGCGTATTCCATACATTCTTCTATCAGGATCTGGTTATTGCACCCAGTGCTGCACTCTACACTGTCACAACCGCAGTGACCACTTTCGTAAACGCGGAAGCGGAAACAGGAGCATATAAGACGCTGGATGGTGCTATAGCTTATGATACAGTCAGTGGAGAGATACTTGAAAATGTGTATCAGTTCCTAGTGATGTATAACGGATCCTCATCAAGCTCATTCGTACCACAGCTTGCAGCATATCTTCCGACCACATCTAACGGTGGTATAAATACAAATTACAAGAACTATACAGTTACTACGCCTTGGCATACAACATATACGGTCCACATCAAGCCGTATGAGAACTATACGTTCCACATAAGGGCCAACGCGACCTGGCAGAATGGGCAGCCCGTAACAGCATGGGATGTCTACTATTCATACATAAGGACTTTGCTGTTCGATGCAGGATCGCCAGAGACTCCGGGCTGGATAATAGCCCAGGTGCTCTTACCTGGTAATTACTACACTTCAAATACGTTCTGGAATATAACCCAGAATATGACCGTCAATAATGCGACGAACAATATAACATTCCACTTCCAGAGACCTTTAACACCTAACTTTGTGTTCGAACTATTATCCGCAAGTGGAGACTTCGTCATGGATGCAAACTGGATTGTCGCTCATGCAACTGCATCACAGCCAGCCCTTGCATGGAAGGCGGGACTAACACCTTACGCATTACCATGGAATGCTACTGGCTTCAACGAATACAAAGCACAGGGGAGTGCGTCCGACTATAACGAGTACTTAGTGAACAATGTTATGGCTGATGGCCCATACGAGATAGACTACATCATTCCATCATCAGCAGTTGTTCTTGTTAAGAACCCCAACTTCAATCCACCAGGCCCATGGTTCCCAAGGGCACATATAGACAAGGTCGTCCTCGAATACATAGGAGAGACCTCAACGAGATACCTGCAGCTGAAATCTGGGTATGCCCAGACTGGCGGAATACCGACCAGTGATTGGAGTCTGGTTGAAGGTCTTAATGCCTCTCACATAGACTATTATCTATCAAAGCCTTCGCTGAGCATATTCTGGTACAACTTCAATACCAATGTCAACACGACCATGCTATCTACGCTTGACAAGTCAGCGAATATGCCTTCTGCCCTCTTCAGTGTCCTCCAGATAAGGAAGGCCTTTGCCTATGCATACAATGAGAGTCAGTATCTTAACAAAGATGTAGGAAATGCTGTCTACAATGTTACTTTCGCCATACCCTATGCTGGGATGTTGGATGCTGGAATGCTTGGCTATCAGTCAATAGCTGAGCTCAATGCAGCGACGAACCATCAGGTACCATACTTTAATCTAAAGCTTGCGACTGAATACTGGCAGGAGGGAGTAGCCACTTGGAATAAGCTAGTATACAACAACACGCATAGCAGTGCTTACAATATAACGACTGCTTCAGACGGCGATTACGAATATATGGGAGCTCCGCTGAACATACCGATAATAATATTCAGCGCGGATCCTGTTGACCTAGCCGGGGCCACACAGTGGGGTACCTATCTCTCCTCATTCATAAAGGGCGCAACCTTCCCGGTGATACCGCTTGCGTTCCCGAGCATACTGGGATACCAGGTACAGGGTCAGAACCCGATGCCAATATACGAGCTTGGTTGGGCTCCAGACTACCCATACCCGACAGATTACCTGGGACCGATGGCATTGCCCGAAAATTCTACGACGTATCCTGGTCCGAATGACATGACTCCATATTGGATCGGATACAATACAAGCAATCCTGCAAGGAATACTACTGAGGCAAGGTATCTTCAGGAAATGATAGGTTACTATGACAACGGCACAGCTGCATCCAATACCAGCGTTGCGCTGATGTGGTTCCATAAGATGAACGAGGAGCTCATCAATATGACGTTCTACGTATACATAGAACAGGCCGTCGACTTCCAGATAATATCTGATAAAGTTCCTAAGAGTGTAATGATAGATTGGGAGCAGAACGTCATGTGGACCATAGGTGCGGGTGATCTACTGTACAACTATCTGTACTATAAATGATAAGGAATCAGTGTGTAATAACTTATAATATTTTTTATAAAAGCTATTTCTTTTATTTTTCTCGTTTTGATATTTTTCTATGGATTCTATTTGTTGCAAAATTCTTTTATACTGCATTTCGATGAATGCATATGGAGTTACGTTTCTTTATCATCAGAAGAATACTCCTCCTGATACCAACATTGATAGGCTTGACTCTATTGACATTTATACTTATGAGAGCTCTTCCGACATCCCTTCTACTTTCTCAATACGTCAATCCTCACAGTACGTTGCCTAGATCGGTTCAGATCGCACATGCCAGGGCATTACTGGGTCTCAATTATCCTGTTCCTGTTCAATATTTCTTCTATTTGGCTGCTCTCTTTCATGGTCAATGGGGCTTTATGGTAAGTAATTTCTATACTGGCCCTGTTCTGACAGGCATTGAAGAATTTTTCCCTAACACGCTTCAACTTACGATATTTGCGGTCATACTTTCGGTCTTGATATCAATTCCTTTGGGAACCTATATTGGATCAAAGCCGAATTCAGTAGCTGATCACGCTGGGAGGATATTCTCACTTGCCGTTTACGCTATGCCAGCTTTTGTTCTTGCGCTTCTTTTTCAGATAGTTTTTGGAAGAGGTGCTATTACTGGCAATCCACTTGGCATATTTCCGATATCTGGTACGTTCAATTATGCATTGGTTCCATTTCCGGTCCCATCTTGGTTAGTATCGCCAAACACCAGTGCTCTTGTAAGCCATCCAACCCATCTTATAATATTTGATGCTCTGATTCATCATGACTATGCAATAGCTTATAGTGGGCTTCTACACATTGTGCTTCCAGTGCTAACTTTGACGTTAGGGATACTTGCTGGTATTGTAAGATTCCTTAGGGCAGGAATGATGGATAATATGAGGCAAGAATATGTGAAGACCGCTCGCGCTAAGGGTGTTCCAGAGAAAATCATAATAAAAAGGCATATAAGGAAGAACGCCCTCATTCCAACTGTGACAGTTCTAGGTTTGCTATTTGCCAGTCTTCTGGGTGGAGTTGTTCTGATTGAGGATGTCTTTGACTATCCAGGGATGGGCCTCCTGGGCATAAATGCAATTACCAGCTATTCTATATATGGCGTGATGGGCGTAACCCTGGTGTTTGGCCTGGTTCTTGTATTTGCAAATCTTATCGTAGATGTTGTATATGCTTTCCTTGATCCGAGGATAAGGTACTGAGGTGCAGTAAATGGCAGAAGTAGAGGTGTTCAGAACAAAGCGTAAAGAAGAAAAAAAGAGATCGGCAAGGCTCGAAGATTTCTTGTTCACTCTTAAATTAATAATGCATAACAGGATAGCCTTTGCCGGTCTGATCATAACGCTTGCGTATTTCGTCATAGCAATAATAGATTATATAGATCCGAGATGGCTCGGCGTGTCAAATCTCAGCGATGCGCTGGCATTTCTTCACGGTAAAGCGTATTATCCCAGCGCTACGCTGGTTACTCCACCAACATTGGCCCATGGCTGGTATTATTGGTTAGGTACTACGGAATACGGCATACCTATACTCCCCGATATGCTTGCTGCCTTGAAGGTAGACTTGACGCTTTCCGTCGAGATAGTTCTAACTGGCGCATTGATAGGGCTCATACTCGGCACGGTATCCGCTTACTATGGCGGTCTGATCGATGAGGCGATGATGAGAATAACTGATATATTCTTCAGTATACCTGCTCTTATTCTTGCATTGGCCATAGCGTTCATTATAGGCTTGACATTCACAAATATAGCGCTCGCCTTCATCATAGTTTGGTGGCCCATATACGCTAGGTTAGGTAGATCTCTGACTTTGTCTATCAAGAACATGAATTTCATAGAAGCAGCCAATGCTGCTGGGTCTTCTTCAGCTAGAAATATATTCTATCATGTCATTCCAGGAGTACTCTCACCATTGTTTGTTCAGTTCTCGCTGGATATAGGTACTGTGGTACAGCTTTTTGCAGCGCTTGAATTCCTGGGTGTGGTTCCTGTAGATCCATTCCTTCCTGAACTTGGAAGGATGATGGTCTGGGGCGAGACCTATCTGATATATGGCAAATGGTGGGCTGTTATTATACCTGCTATATTCCTAATGATTTTTACAATATCAGTCAGTTTACTTGGGGACGGTCTTAGAGACGTTCTCGATCCGAGACAGAGGAGATGATGATGATTCAGGAGGAACAAACTAAGGAAAGAGAAGTTGAACCTGTCGTGAAGGTTTCTAACCTCGTGACGCAGTTCTTTACATACAAAGGAATTGTTAAGGCTCTTGATGGGGTCTCATTTGAGATAAAACCAGGTGAGATACTCGGGCTTGTGGGTGAGAGTGGTTGCGGTAAAAGTGTCACTGCAACCTCTATCATGGATCTCATACCGGATCCACCCGGTAGAATAATATCTGGTTCGATTTATATAGATGGCTTCAATACATTGGCGGATCTCGACAGGCAGGCTAAAATAATCATAAAATCAGAGACAAATGTAAAGGTAAAGAGAAATAAACGTTATATTAAAAGGCACAACTTTATAATGTCTCATATAAGGGGCAATAAGATCTCTATGATATTCCAAGAGCCTTCATTATCAATGAATCCAGTTATGAGAATAGGCGATCAGATCATTGAGGCCATCCTTTTGCATAGCAAAATAGAGATCGCTGATAGTATCATAAGAAGAGAGACCATGACAGATCAGGATATTCAGAAATTCTACGATGAAGCAATAAAGATAAAGAAGCATTTGGATCTGAGGAGATTTGTGCATCAGTGGTCTCAGGATTATGGAGTAGCGGAGGCAGAGGACGGCCTGATAGAGATCATTGAAAGGAACGATCAGAACGCAATGCAGGAACTTAGAAATATAATAGATGAGCAGAAGACAAAGATAAATCTCAAATATATACAGCAGGAAAGAGAATATGAAAGATATAACAACATGCTATTTGACCTGAATCTTCAATTGCTTGAGGCTGAGAGCAGAAATGATGCGCTGAAGATCAATGAACTGCGCAGCCAGATAAAGAGAGTGCAGGCTTATATACGATCCAGATTCACTGGATATAGATTCATCAAGAGGTTCATCGGAAGGAAGATAGAGGAACCATTTAGAAAGGAGGCCAGAAGAAGGGCACTGGAACTACTTAAGCTGGTTAACATTGCAGGTCCTGATCGCGTCATAAACTCATATCCACATGAGCTGAGCGGCGGAATGCTGCAGCGATCCATGATAGCTATGGCTCTATCATCGAATCCGAAGATCCTCATAGCAGATGAACCAACAACTGCCCTTGATGTTACTACTCAGGCTCAGATTCTTGATATCATGAAGGATCTCAACAGGGTTACCAAAACATCAATACTATTCATTACGCATGACCTGGCAGTGATAGCTGAAATGTGCCATCGTGTTGCTGTTATGTATGCCGGCAATATAGTTGAGGAGGCACCGGTTAGAGAGATATTCAAGAATCCGAAGCACCCATATACAGTAGGCCTGTTGAAGGCCATACCGAGACCAGATGTTAAGGTTAACAAGTTTGAGAAACTGGAATCCATAAAGGGATCTGTACCAAACCTGATAAATCCGCCATCCGGATGCAGGTTCAATCCTAGATGCCCCTTTAAGATGGATATATGCGAAAGAGAAAAACCAAAGCTTGTGGACATAGGTAATGGCCATAAGGTTGCGTGCTTCTTATTCGAAAATCAGGGTGGAACCAAAAAGGAGGCGGAATGATGGAAGATGAGATTATACTATACGTCTCGCACCTGAAGAAATATTTCGATATTCCGAATGGACTTGGAAGAAACCTTGGGTATGTCAAGGCAGTGGATGACGTCACATTTACCGTGAAGAAAGGTGAAACGCTGGGAATCGTTGGTGAAACTGGATGCGGAAAGACAACCCTTGGTCGAACCATACTTCAACTGACTAAGGCCACGGACGGCAACGTTTATTTCCATCTGGATCAGGATATAATGCGAAGAGCAATAGAGATGGAGGAAGAATACTATTCTCTCAATCAGAAGAAGGAAAAAACTGAAGAAGATAAGAGAAGAATAAAGCAGATAGAAGAGGAACTAATACCGTTTAGGAAAAAGTATTCGCTTACAAAGATGAAGCCTAAGGAGATCAGAGAATACAGGAAATACATGCAGCCGGTTTTTCAGGATCCATTTTCGTCGCTGGATCCGAGAAAACTCATAAAGGACATCATAGCAGAGCCCATGAGACTTCTCACGAAGATGAGCAAGGACGAAATAATGGAAAAGGAGAAGGAACTTATCAACGAGATAGGGCTAAGCGAAGACCATCTCTACAGATTCCCCCATGAGTTTAGTGGAGGGCAGAGACAGCGTATAGGAATAGCGAGGGCAATATCTATTGAACCAGATATGCTGGTTCTTGACGAGCCAACTTCTGCTCTTGATGTTTCTGTGCAGGCCCAGATACTCAACATGCTCAAGGAGATCCAGCAGAGAAGAAATCTCACATACCTCTTCATCTCGCATCATCTTAACGTGATAAGGAGTATGTCCGATCGCGTGATGGTGATGTACCTCGGAAAGGTAGCCGAGATAGCTGAGACGCACACGCTGTTCACCGAGATGTTGCATCCATATACGAAGGCACTGTTATCTGCCATACCGATACCGGACCCTGAGACAAAGAAACAGCATATCATTCTTGAAGGTGAAATACCGAGTCCAGTGAACCCACCGAAGGGATGCTACTTCCATAACAGATGTCCTGAGGCCATGAGAAACTGCGGATGGTCTCCTAGGGATCTGTCTGAGCCGATAAGAGATGCATTTGATGTGTTCAGGAATCCAGAAGCAGAGGCTCTACCTGAAATCTCAAAGATCGTTATTGACGAAGATAACAACGTTCTCCATGTCAGATTTTCAAACGTCGTTCAAGAAAAAGATAGAATAATGTCTGTAGTCAAAGGGATAATAGACAAGGAATCGCTGGGCAAACGTGGCATAATGTACAAGGCCATCGAAAATATTTCATGGGAACCGGATGGAAAGTCGATTGCGATCAAGATGATCGAACCAGATATTCCAAAGCTGATAGAAGCCAAGAAAGATCACTATGTTGCCTGCCTTCTTTACGAGGTCCCCGTCAAGGAGGAACTGACAAATGCGCCAAGTACAGATAATTGAGAGGGAGGAAGAGGAAGAAATAAAGGAAAGCAAGCAGCTTACGCAGAGGGAAAAACTTGAATACATATTCGGCGATTTTCTGCGAGGATTTTACTTAGTAGGTTGTCTGTTTCTGGATATACTAGTGGTCGGTTTCTCTGTAAGTTTCATCCCTAATTTTTCCTTCTATGAAGCTGCAGTTTCTAACATTTTTGGACTGAATCTGCTGTTGTTATATTCAGTAATCGCTATCGTCTTTTTAGAATGCATATTAATATATTATCAAGCAAAGGGATTCAAAAGGTTTTTCCTAAGAGAAGGCCATTATCTATAAAATAGTAAAGGTATTCTCAAAAGGGAATATCCTTCACCCTCCTCTGTTCTATATATTTTATGTGTCTCTTCTTGATGTGATTGAACCACCAAATCTTTCCGATGAGTGTCGCTGCCTCGAAGTTTCTGTCAATTGATGGCTCAAGGAAGCACTCTGTGAAGCACTGGTTGCAATGATTGTCGTATATTTCCCATTCAGGTTTTTTGTTCAACACAACCTCCACGTGATCAAAGCACGGATGTACTTTTCCCCTGTAGTCTGTATAGAATATTTCCTGACCAGCCTTGCACTGTAGCTTTGACTTCCCATCTATATAGTTCACAGCTTCCAGATAATAGGATCGCATATTCCCGAACACATGCCTGTGATAGTTCTCATAAGCATAGCTGAAAGCCTGTCTGATCATATCGTTTGTCACCTGAAAATCCTGGAAATAATAAGCATCTTGTTCGGGGAAGCACATTGAGAGCGGAACACCAAGTTCATTGTTTGCAAATTCTGCTATTTCTCCAACCTTAAAGTAGTTGAAGTTGGTGACAAGCATGTTGGCTGTAACGATCTTCACGCTGTTTTTTGCCTCCTTTATCGTAGAAACGACCGTATCGAATATCTTCAGTCCCCTATACTCATTATGTTCCTCAGGGACGTTGCTGTCGAGAGAGATCGTGACAGCATCCAGATACGGATATAGCTTTCTGAGCACATACGGATTCGTTCCATTGGATGCTATATGGGTAAAAAAGTGGTTTTCCTTCAGCTTTCTCACTATATCCACAACGGATTTGTTGAGTGTCGGTTCGCCACCGGTCACGGATACTATCTTAATACCGTTTTTCTTCATCTCCTGAATGTGTTTATCTATCTGATCTTCTGGAAAAAATATCTTACCCTGCCAGGCATTGCAGCTTTTGCATCTGAGGTTGCAAAAGTAGTCAATATTCCATATCATGGTTTTCATATACTCACGTAACCCAACAACTAATTTAATTTTTTTAATTCATCATCACGACAAATGCTCTCGGAATTCGCATTTGATCCGAGAGTCATCATGGAATGCATATTTTCTTGATATATTTTTCGTGCATCAGAAATATTGATTTTTGAATGCCAAATTTATATATGCATTAAATATATTCATTCAATGGCTGAGGAAGATCTGATACTGCGCATTAACAGAGAACGTTCGTATTATAAGGCGATGATCTTTCAGATAGAGGAGGAAATTGAATATTTAAAGGAAAATACTGCTCAGATCTATGACGATCTGAAGACTGTGAATAGAGACAAACAGATGGCCGAAAGGATTATAACATGGCTGGAGAGGGCCATTAATGAATAGGTTGCAGGGCATCAGGAAATGTATAAGCATAAGCGAAGAGGATCTTGAAAGAATAAAGGCAGATGAGAATCTTTCAAAGGCAATGGAAGAATTGATTGATGTTTGTGAGCAATATCAGGAAGCGCTGAAGAAAAAATCTGATATCGAGTCGAAATATGCCTCGGCAAAATATTCGCTGTTCTCGGCTTTGGAGGATATGAAGCGCATGGCAATACAGATCTCAGGTCTTATGGAATATACCAGGATGAGAAACATGGAGATACCGGATAATATTTTGGATTCAATATCATATATAATAGAAAAATATATGGTCACGCGGATGGATTAGGTATATCCCTCAGATTCGGATCGACATAATAGGTCATCAATACATCGTCTACGAATTGTCCCTCTATGATGAACTGTTTTTTTCTGTAGCCTTCCACCTCAAAGCCGATCTTCTTATAAGCATTAATTGCGTTGATATTCGTAGAAAAAACTTCCAGATTTAGTTTTTTTATTCCCTGATCCTCGCACCACTCAATTGCCTGTCTTATCATCTTTGTGCCGAGGCCCTTATGCCTGTGCCCTGCCATGATGGCGATGCCGAGGCTTCCGGTATGCTTGTTCTTTCTGTATATGCCGCGCTGTACGGTCAAAACACCTACAACTTTCCTGTCCAGGACGGCCACGAGCGTCAGATCATCGAGGCTCTTTATCCTCTCTTGCTCAGCTCTCTCTGTGAGCATATAGTATTCGCCCACAAGATATACCTTCTCATCCATGACGCTTTGCATGCAGTTTATAATACCGGCGGCATCACTCGGCTCAGCCTTTCTGATTACGTATTCATGTGTGAGTTCAGTAGGTTTTTTCCAAAGCATTCGATTTAAAAAATGTAAAACAACTAATTAATCATTTCTTTTGAAGCATCCTCTTTACCTGCTCTAGGATTGCATTTGCCTCCTCTACGGCTTTTTCTGCATCGCCTATTATCTGATCCTTATGCTCTATGAAATCTGGTGTCAGTATTGCACCCTCCCTTGACGGGGAAATTATGTTCTCCTGCTCCAGTATACGGAGAGAGTACCGTATCTTGTGTTCAGGAATTCCAGTCTCCTGAGATAGTTTTATTATACCAATGGGCTGCTCCTTCAACAACACATCTATGACTGAGATATGCCTTCTGAGAGTCTCCATGTCATTTATGAGCTCCCTGAATATTGAGTATTCCTTCATGTTCGTATATCACATGCTAGCATATATTTTTATAGTTATCCTACAAAATGATCAAAAATTGGTATTTTCTCGGTTCTCTAAAAATATTTGGCCATAATTTGCGTGATCCACAGTGTTGAAACCTTCAGTTCTCAGAGAACCTCAGGGTATGATTGAAAATTCTCCATGATACGATTGAAAAGTCCCTGATCCAAAAAGATCAAATCCATGCTCTATCTGTAGAACTCATATTGTACATCTCGATATTGCGAGATCATGAATTGATTCAGCAATAGCCGACCGATCCTTCTGGCCTTTCATCCATCCTATAATCCCTTGCACATCTTGAAAGATCAATGGATACCGTAAACAATGGAATACTGACTCTGATAATGATCCAGCACCAGTCCTTTAGTCAAAACTTATCTTTACATCATTGCCGTCATAATCCACTATGATTTTCTCACCTTCCTTTAGACTGAAAGAACCGGTGCTATTCAGTATTTTTTTCATTATAGCTAGTCTTTCCTCAATGTATCTATCAAATTTCGAGGGATCTTTAGACAGCGCTCTTATTCTCTGTGCATTCAGTATGAGCGCAGCTTCGGTCTTCAGTTTGAACCTTATGTTTTCATCGAAGGATGCCAGATCATAGATCTCTTTGGGCAACTTATATCTCACATCTTAAAGGAATTATTAATCATATCGATGGTCGTAGACGGTTCTTCATCCTCAAGAAGTTATATCGTTCATTGAAATGCTCAATGGGTGCATCTTCTTTATGATGTTTTTAATGGATATGTGAATCAATAACTGATGCATTGTTTCCTCATTGCGATGGTGAAGAGATGTCCGCCAGTCTTTGCCATGAAACTTTATGATTCTATTGGACATCATGGATTATGAATGTTAGGAGGATAGATGACTATACCTACATGATCGATAAGGAGGATGATATGCTGGTGCCGGGTATAGTCTATTCCAGCGAAGCTCTCTTCAAGGAAAGCATTGATGAGGGGTCGCTGAAGCAGGTTATGAACGTTGCAAAGCTTCCGGGTATAATTAAAGCGTCATACGCAATGCCAGATATACATCTTGGCTACGGATTTCCCATAGGTGGCGTGGCTGCGTTTGATGCTGAAGAGGGAATAGTTTCTCCGGGTGGCGTCGGGTATGATATAAACTGTGGCGTTGCTCTCGTTTCAACGGGTCTAACTTATGAAGAATTCAAGCCGAAATTGAAGGTGGTCACCGATGATCTCTTCAATGAAATCCCAAGCGGGCTGACCTCAAGGAAAGGCCTTAAGGTTTCATCCTCTGATCTCAGCGAAATACTAAGGTTCGGCCTGAAATGGGCTATGGATCATGATCTTGCCATACGTGATGATTTGACTCATACCGAGGATGGTGGTTCCATAGAGAATACAGGATCAAACGTATCCAAGGCAGCTCAGCAGCGTGGAATCAGCCAGATAGGTACTCTGGGTGCCGGGAATCACTTTCTGGAGGTTCAAAAGGTCTCCGATATATTCGATAAGGATGCCGCGAGTAGATTTGGCTTAATGGAGAACGAAGTCACCGTTATGATCCACACCGGATCAAGAGGTCTCGGTCACCAGGTGGCAACGGACTATATCAGGATGCTCAGAGAGAGCGATCAGGCAATAAGGACTTCAGATGCTGAACTCATATCCGCCCCCATAAAATCCCCCCTTGGTGAAAAATATCTGGATGCAATGAGATCCGCTGCGAATTTTGCCTTTGTCAACAGACAGATCGCCATATACCGTATTCGAGAGGTCTTCGAAAGGCACTTCGGTGTAAGGCCAAAGCTGGTATACAGCCTGGCGCATAACATAGCTAAGGAAGAAACTCACACGGTTGACGGTTCAAGGATAAGAGTCATTGTCCATCGTAAGGGTGCAACTAGGGCATTCCCATCTAATCTCTCTTCATCGCCTTTTGAAGATACTGGTCATCCTGTACTAATACCAGGCAGCATGGGAACAGCTTCATACGTACTTGTTGGCCTTCCAGATAATTTGACTAAGTCATTTGGTACAACTTGCCATGGGGCAGGTCGTGTGCTGAGCAGAAGCCAGGCTGTCAAGAGATATGCTGGTATTGTGGAAAAGGAGCTGGAGAGGAAGAGCGTCTATGCAAGGCCTGCGACAAAACAGGTGTTATACGAAGAGGCTCCGGAGAGCTATAAGAACGTCGATGAAGTTGTCGAAGCTGTATATGGGGCTCGCCTGGCAAGGCCGGTTGCCAGAATGATACCGCTATCCGTGGTGAAGGGCTGAAACCTTATACTCATAAATCAGAACATTTCCTTGAGGATATGCTGAAACGCTGATGGAAAAATCAAAGAATTAACGATTATCCTTGAAGAATCATACGTTATGCTATCAATGGTGTCAAAAATATTGATGGCTAGGTATCTTCTAAATTGATCGTTAATGATACATTGACAAATGATGTCAGGGAGGGGCAATGATGCAGAATGATCACAATATTTATAAGAAAAGTTTTGTTTAGCCCAAAAAAAGGGAGGATATCGGTGAACAAATCTACAATTGCTATTGCTATTGTTTCAATAATAGCATTGAGTTCCCTTGCGGGAATGAGCTTTGCCATGACGCCACAGGCTGGCTATGCCAATATAACGGTATCGTATTATGGAGGGCCAGCAAAGGTACCGGTAGAGGTACTCAATTTCAATGGAGTTGTTGTGGCGTCAGGAAGCGGCCCGCATCTTAATGTTTCTCTTCCATATGGTAAGTATTACGTCCAGGTTCCAAACTATATAGGGCCGGGTTCCACAGGAAATTTCACGATATATTATGAGAGATCAGTGGCATTCAATCTCACCTCGCCATATATGAACGTGCCAGTCTCGTTGACCGCGTTCCCCACCTATGGAATTAACGTTACATTCTCCGGCATTCCGAACGGGGCAGTAGTGCAGTTCCAGACACAGGATGGATTTGTGTTCAACCAGAGCAAGGTATTCACTAAAACCTACACATTCCAGCTTCCCATAAAAGTGCCTTTCTATGCCGTGTTGAATTACGCAGGTACAAATTCAACGTATCTGGAGGATCTCAGCAGTTCAACGGCAACCTTAACTATAAGTCCAATCACCGCTACATTCTATGGTTATCCAAATGTGAATTCTGGAACTGTGGTGGCCATCGATCCTGTAGCACCTTATAACTATACGGTTTCGCATTTTACAAATGGTTCATTTGCCATTTATGCTCCAGCAACGGATATAATACTGGTTGAATCGCCAGGATATCAGCCGTATGTTTTCAAATCGGCCAAAAACGGAGCATCGATTACCCTGACCAAGGATGTTTCGAATGTGTACTATAACTACAGCATAAGCCAGAACCTTCAGACGATGTACCAGAACATAACATTTCAGCTGAATAATGGAACGGCGTTCCCCAACTATTTCCCCAATTCAAGCGTTGGATCTCTATACTGGCAGATGAAGCTTGACGGAATAACAACAGCGGCACTTCAGAAATATTTCTATGGGCTCGCACAGAATTACACATCTAGGACATTTCTTGTAAATGGCGTTTATTATAATATAACTGGGGCGCCAACCGTAAAGGTATACAGCACTGATAACTCAGTCCTGGCCTATGTAAATGCCACATACAGAAACATATCGTCCGTCTCAGGCCTGAGCTCGGTTAATATTTACGTGTATGGTACTCAGAACACGCCTGGTTCAATACAGTACAATTTCAATCTGACATACCATAACAACAGCCTTGCAGTATCCTCGTCCAATGTTCCTCTGATATCCTCATACCGTTATGTGAAAATATCACCTCTCTCTGCAAACACAATGGTAAACCTGAAGTTTTCACCAGTACAGAAACCAGTGATATCGAACAATACCTACACGCTGTTCTGGAAGAACATGGTGTCAAAGAACTATATCCTGAACAATAATGCGTCTAATGCATACTACGTGGTACCGCTGAACCAGACGGTTTATATAAATGCATCCACGGCCTACTTCAATCCAGTAACAAATTCCAACGATTATACTCGGGCCAACTTCACATGGACCATAAATGGAACAACTGAATATGGCTACAATGTCTCTTACAAATTCTATGACAGAACCAATTCTGTCAGCGTAAGGGTGATGAGCCCATCTGGTGGTGTGGCCTATTCTAATTTCACAGTTGTAGGACTGAGCAACACAACACCCCTCACCGCCTTTAAATTCTCTGCATCCCTTAATGGAAAGGCCATAGGTGTATCACAGCAATATTACTCCGCTAACAATACGTATTTCATATCGCTGAGCGTTCCTCAGTCAGCAAGTGTGAGCTACAGCCTATATGGCACATCCCTCAAGGTATCATCATACAGCGTCTTTCTGATGTACAGCTGGCACTTCCCAGGCCAGACCTTCATAGGGCAGAACGTATCTTACGCATTCCAGCATCCGAGCATTGCACCAGGCTATCTGAATCAGTATGCGTATGCAAACGTTACCAGTGAAGTCGGAAACACAACGCACGTTATAATGCATGTGTACGTCAATGATACGACACCCCCATCTGCTACTTTCTTCATGACCTACAACGGAACTTACATAAAGAACCCGATAGCCGGTAAGACCATAGTGATAAGCGCAAACAACACAACGGATCCGTACTATCCATTCAGTCAGCTCAGGTTCCAGTGGAAGATAGAATATGTGAATGGAACCGTCGCCCAGCCTTCTTCTACAACCTTTACGAATATAACATCTATGAACATGAGCTATCTCGTTATACAGTTCAACACCGTTAACAGCATGATAGTGTCATTGAACGTGACAAATCCATCCGGCATATCTGGATATTACAATAAAACGGTCTCCATGATCGTACAGAGTCCGAGATTGGTTGTGAACTCAATATACTCACCAAAAGCAGCATATCAGGGTTCCTCCGCCAAGGTTTATGTTAACGTGTCTAACCTCGGGACTGTCAATGCATACGATGTCAACATAACTCTGTATGTGAATGGCAAGGTGGTTGGATCTACAACCGTGAGCGAGATCAAGGCAGGCAAGTCATACAATGCAACGGTCACTTGGGTGCCACCAACATCAGGAAAGATATCGCTTTATGCTACTGCCGAGGTTGGAAATGAACCTTCAGCATTCGTGAAGGCCGGTGCACTGACACAGGAGGTCAGCGTGAATCCGCCCGCCTACAGGACGCCTCTTATAGTTGTCTCGGTAATAGTCGTGCTTGTGATAATCGTCTACGTATATTACAGGCTAAGGTCAGGTGGCGGTAAATCAACTCAGCAGAAGACAACACAGCCAAAGACTGAACTGCCGAAGCAGCAGAAGAAGAAATAAAAACAAAATTTTTTGATGTTTTACATCTGTTCTATCATTTTTATTCCTATCAGATTGCCTGCATCAGACAGGATCTCCCTATACGCTTTGACTATCCGTATTCTCCTTGCATAGGTTGATGGATCTGCGCCGATGACCCTGCAGGAACCATAGAAATCATTGAATTTCTGCACAAGTGAGATGAGGTATCCGGCTATGAGATCAGGTTTGAGATCATTGGCAGCGTCCTTCAGATAGTATGGATATACGTACATCATCTTAACAAGTTCCGCCTCCTCTGGATCCATTTCCGTTCCATAGGTCTCTTCAGGTTCAGAGGCCTTTTCCAGTATGCTCGTGGCCCTTGCATAGGAATACATTATGAAGGGTGCGGAATTCGCCTCAAAGTTGAGGGCCTCATCCCACCTGAACGTTATCGGCTTCGGGGCGCTTACCCTTATTATGCTGTACCTCACAGCTGAGGTTGCTATCGCATCTGCGATCCTCTTTCTATCGTCGTCGCTTAGGTCCGGCCTCTTCTCGTTTACGATTTTCAGAGCCTCCTCATAGGTCTTGTCAACGAGATCCTGGAGCGTCACTATGTTCCCGCGCCTCGTCGACATCTTACCGGTCTCAAGCGTTATGAAGCTGTAGTAGAGAAAAGACAGCCTGTTTTCAATCCTTAGCATATGCCTCAGCACATGATCTAGGGATCTGGCATGATCCTTATGATCCTCACCAAGCACATCGATTATCCACTCGCTGTTCTCAGCCTTGAGGAGATGATAGGCAATATCTCTGGCGAAATAGAGCGTAGTACCGTCTTTCCTGGTCAGATATATCTTCTTTCCAGGAATCTCTATGAATTTAGCACCGTCGTCATCCTTCGTCTCAAGCATGCCTATTACCTTCTTCACGCTCCCATCTCTGAGTAGGTCGGATTCCCAGTCGAACTCATCGAACTCTATGCCGATCCTCTTCAGCGTTGAGGCAATACCGTCGAGCATAACGCCAGCGATCTTTCTCAGCATGCCATAGACCTCAGGATCGGCATTTTCATACCTTTCAATATTTCTCTCTATCTCCTTCTCGATCTCTGGATCCTTCTCGAGATCACGATATATCTTCTGATAATTCTCGAGGAGGCTGTCTATGGTCAGAGGGCCGCCATATCTGATATATGCCGTGTACAGGGATATCATCTGCTTTCCAGAGTCGTTTACAAAATACTGCCTCACAGTTCTGTATCCGTATCTGGACAGTATTCTGTATACAGAATCACCTATGATAGAATTCCTGGCCCTACCTATATGCAGTGGTCCGGTTGGATTTGCGCTAGTATGCTCCACGCTGACCCTGTCGCTCTCCTGGAAGACGTTTGGATAGATCCCGAATTTTTCAATGGAATCTATAACCTCATGAAGCATGTAGGGGCGCTTAATCCACACGTTTATGTAGCCGCCTTCGGAAGCCACCCTTTCAACATAATCCTTGCCGGAAAGCGATGTGATTATATCATTTATAACGTTTTCTCCCCCATCCGGAGACTTCAAGATCCTGAAAACCCTGACAGTTATGTCTGAATGACCCGTATCATCTAAGTATACATCATTCTCCGAGATCTTGAACCTCTCATTTACCGTATCAAATATTGATTTTCTCAAGTCCTGAAAAAGGAGCATGCGTGTTAATCAACACCGCATATAAAATTAATTTGATTCCTCAATCCTTGCGAATTTGGACAGTTCTTTGAAGAAACCTGGAAAGCTCTTGGATACCCTGGATTCGTTCTCTATATCTATCTCGAAACCGGAGACTGCGGCAGCGATTGCAGCGCTCATTATCATGCGGTGATCCTCATAGGCCAGCGTACCGGGGTTCTTCAGATCTCCCTTCTTTATGAAGAGATCCTTTCCGTTATCCTCAACGATTGCGCCAAATCTGGAAGCCAGGTCTATCATTGCCTCGTATCGATCGCTCTCCTTTGTCTTGAGCCTTGCATAGTTATCTATCTCGACGCCAGCGTCAGAAAATATGCCTATTACGGCCAGCGGCGGAGCAAGATCTGGGTTATGATCCGCATCCATGGTTATGCGATTCTTTATGCCCGGGAGAACCCTCACAGTATCCCTGTCTATGGCGAGGTTGTCCCTGAATATATCGAGCAGTACAGAATCAGGCTGAATTCGAGACATCCTCTTTATGTTGAAACGCATGTCCACCTCTTCTGACAGAAGCCCAAGAACCAGGAAGAATGCCATGCTCGAATAATCTGGTTCTACATCTATGGTCGTCTTCCAGACACCTGAAGGGTTTATGGTGATCGTGCGTTCCACATTGACGAAGTAACCAAGATCATAGAGAACTCTTTTCGTTATGTACACGTATCCTGGTGACCTCATGTTCTTCACCAGGAACTCGCCTCCGCCCTTCTTCGCGTAATAGAATATCATGGAAGACACGAACTGCGAACTAACACCGTCTATCTCCACATACCTTTTCTTGGACGCGGATCCGTCCACATCGTAGAATCCGTCCCCGTTGAGTGTGAGGCGCACATCGTTGGCTTCAAGAGCCTTAACGAGCGGTTCCATGGGCCTCTTTGCCAGACCGGGCTCGCCTGAAACATGTGTTATGCAGCCGGAAGAACCGAGAAGCCCCAGAACTATCCTGTAGGACGTTGCGGATTCACCAACGTATATTTCCTCCGGGCATCTCAGCGAACTCTTTATCCTTATGCTGCTGTCATTAACCGTTATATCGGCACCGGCCTTCTGAGCTATGTCGATGGCTATAGCGTCATCTCCGGTTATGGTGACGTAGTTCAAGGTGACGTTCTTGTTGAGAAAGGCCGATCCGAGTATATACCTCTGTGTGAAACTCTTTGACGAGGGTAGGACAGCGGTACCGCTGCCACCAGCTCCAAGTATTTTAACTGTCATATTTCCAGTAACGTATTCCCTGGTTGTTTATCTTTGTGACTATCCCGAAACCGATATCGGATCTTGCCTTGACGGCCGAGGATCTGTTCCTGAATATGCCGAAGACTGCCGGGCCCTTGCCGCTCTGTGATGAATACATCGATCCATTCCTCAGCATTTTGTTCATCACATCGAGGTTCAGGCCGAATATTGAACCGTAGATGAGGCCATTAGCCACAGCAGCATCAAAGACTCTCCCGCTGAATGCAAGGTTCTCAACGCTCCGTATGGAATTCACGTAATTACCGTCTATCCGCAGTTTTCCAGAGGAACGTTTGTCTCCATCTGCGCAAACCAGAACCGAGAATTCCGGAAGCATGCCGCGCCTCAGTATGCGCATCTTTCTGTTATCCGTGAGGCAGTAACCGCCGTACATGGCCTGGCAGAGGTCATCCAGCGCACCGGTTATTGAAAAGCCGGACATCTTTGATACCTCTGCGGCGGATCTCAGCAGATCCAGATCCGATATTTCCTTTCCGGAATATAGTGCCATTCCCCTGGCAAGTGCCAGTATATAAGCGCTGCTGCTCTTCAGACCGTAACCAGAGGGTATCCTGCTCTCGACGGAAAACCTGAAGCATGTGTCTATGGATAGGGACCTGCGCAGATCCTCAGATATCTTCATCTCACGATCGCATGTACCCTCCCTGACGGTAACTGTCAGCGGCAGATCGATTGAGAATGCACCGCCTATGCCGTCTATGAATGCGGATACTATGGAGATGCCTCCATGTGTTCTAACTCTGACGAATTTCATCAAGGGCCTCCTCTGAATACATCCTGAACAGTCTTTCCGGCCTGATGCCAAAGACAAGATCTAGGGTTCTCAGTCCCTGCCCTATGAAGACATCCATCCCAGATACGGCCTTTCCACCAGCAGCCCTGATCGACTCTAGAAATTCAGTCATAACCGGGTTGTAGACCATGTCTAGCCCTGTGGTTCCAGGCCTGAAGGAGAAGTATCTGAAGGGGTTTCCTTGGCCAAAAGTTCCAAGCGGTGTGCAGTTTATGAACATGTCGTAATCCTTATCGGTATCCTGAAGTATGCCTATACCTGAAAAATCCAGCTTATTTCTGGCCCTATCCACATTCCTGGTGATAACGTCAATCTCACGTGCGCCATGATCAAGCAGATATCTGATGACTGTTCTGGCTATTCCGCCTGTACCTGACACAAGCACGCGTTTACCAGTGACGCTCGCTCCATTCTTCGACAGCGCATAATCTATGCCATCATAATCCGTATTGTATCCCATCTTCAGGCCATCCCTGTTTATGACTAAGTTCACCGATCCGATCTCAGACGCAGTCCGGTCCAAGCGATCTAGAAACGGTATGACTGAGACCTTGTGCGGAATCGTGACGTTGAATGCCTCCATGAAGCCTGAGCTCTTCATGAATATCGGAAGGACAGAATCATGTACATCGATAGCTAGGTACATCGCATCGATGTCCTCATCACGGAATATCCTGTTGTAGACTATCTGACCAATTGAGTGCGATACTGGATGGCCAATGAGGCCTGTGATTCTATTTCCGCTCATGCTCTCTGATGAATGTGTTCAGCCCGTCGCTTATCATCCTCTCGGTCACCTTCATCGTTATCACGTTTCCGACCTCTGCAGGTACTGGCATATTTATGTAGCCCTCAGCCATCTTCTTGTCATTTGAAACGTATCTCACTATGTTATTGACGCCTATGTCTGATATTCTGACTCTCTCTATACCGTAATTATCTGCGAGCCTCATTATATGTTCGATGACATCGGGCTTCGTGTTTCCATATTTTTCCCCTATGTGGGCCTCAACCATCATGCCAGTTGCGACCGATCTTCCATGGCTTATCTGTCCCTTTGAAGCGCCCTCTATACCGTGCGCTATGGTGTGACCGAGATTTAGAACAGATCGTATTCCGTTCCTGTCATAATAGTCACGGTTCACTATGTCAGCCTTTATCTTTATGCTCATCTTCACTATGTCTGCGGAATGTTCGATAAAGTTGGACAGGCTTGTCTCTGATACCTTCTTGAACATGTCGCCACCTGCTATGATGCTGTACTTTATCACCTCACCCATGCCTTCCCTTATTATCTCCTGAGTGCTCTTCAGGAATTCCAGGTCATCGATGATGAGATAAGGGTTGTAGAACGTTCCGATGACATTTTTCACATCAGAGAAGTCGATGCCGTTCTTTCCGCCTATGGAACTGTCGACCTGCGCAAGCAGCGTCGTCGGCACAGCGATCATGCGTATGCCTCTTTTGTATGTAGCTGCAACGAACCCCGCAAGATCGCCCACCGTTCCACCCCCTACGTATACGAGGAGCGAATTTCTGCTGACCTTCTTCTCGACAAGCACTTTTATTATTCTCTGATAGTTCCTCAGGGTCTTAAGCGATTCTCCATCGTTGAGCGTTATCTTAATCGTACTGCTTCCATAATCTTCCAGTGGTGGAATTTTCGGACCGAAGAGCTCTTCCACCCTTCTGCTTATCATGAAGACGAGCGTATCATAACGACCAACCTCATCATTGATGTGGCCAGTGACGTTGTCCCCTATGACCACTGATATATTTTCTCCATTCATCGGCAGGACGAATCTCTGAGTATCCACATTTTGCTTATTGTTAAATGAATATAAACTTTTTTGTATTATTTATATATCTATATAATATATCGTATTTGCCAGTTGATATCACACTCCTATGACGGTGAAACGAAGTGTGTATGAACGCAGATAATGTTAATATCCATGATCTAAATACGCAATGAACTGACTACTATGGCCTTTCATGGTCTCGTTAAATATAGTGATATTACTGTTGATGGTTATCCAAAGATACAGTACCACGGTTTTATCGGCAATAACCGTACAGCCATGCTTGTGGCGATGAACGGTTATATAGATTGGGGTTGCCTACCGAACTTCAATTCTCCTGCGGTATTCTCATCCATACTTGATAAGAAGAAGGGGGGCTATTTTGCTATCTTTCCGTCAGATACCACAGACGTTTACGTGGATCAGTACTATAAGGAACTCACCAACATACTTGTGACGGAATTCATAAAGAATGGAAAGGTTTTGTTGAGACTCACGGATTTCATGCCGGATTCTGAATATGGAAAGATAAGTTTTCCAGAGGTGCACCGATTCGTCGAGACCTTTTCAGATCCAGTTCGCATAACGGTTGACTTCAAACCAACATTCAACTACGCTACCGAGAGGCCATTGATAGAGAGGGTTCAGCATGGATTCATCTTCAGCACCGAGAAGGAGAACATAGGCATATCCAGTGAGTATCAGCTGAGGAGGAATGCGGATCACGTGTATGCGGACATAGATATGGATCCGAGAAGTTCATCGTGGTTCGTTGCGCTTTACGGCATTCACCATCTCTACCGCCCAACAGATTACAAGTCATACCTCCGCCTGCAGGAGACAACCGATTACTGGAGGAAATGGGCATCAAACTCCACATATGCAGGCATGTACCACAGCATGGTTATGAGATCCGCACTTGCTCTGAAGGTTCTGTTCTATGAGCCGACTGGAATGATGGTTGCGGCTCCAACT
The DNA here is from genome assembly GCF_003205235.1 of Thermoplasma sp. Kam2015. Classification (NCBI taxonomy): domain Archaea; kingdom Methanobacteriati; phylum Thermoplasmatota; class Thermoplasmata; order Thermoplasmatales; family Thermoplasmataceae; genus Thermoplasma; species Thermoplasma sp. Kam2015. The sequence continues at coordinate 40,134 of NZ_QJSM01000014.1, forward strand.
GCGAGCCTTCCGGAGGCCATAGGCGGCGAGAGGAACTGGGACTACAGGTATACGTGGATAAGGGATACAGCCTATGTGATAGAGGCGCTGGCTTCCATAGGTTATAAGAGGGAGGCCGTATCTTTCCTCTACGATATGATGGACGTCATATCCAGGGAAAACAAGATCAGGACCATATACAGCATAGACAACTCGGATGATCTCGTGGAGAAAGAGCTTGATTTTGAGGGCTATCGCGGTTCGAAGCCTGTGAGGATAGGAAACAAGGCAGTCGATCAGCTGCAGATCGATCAGTACGGTTCCATAGTCAGGGCGATACATGCTATGGAAAAAGCCGGAGGAGTCGTCAATTCATACCTGTGGGACTTTGTGGAGGAGATGATGGCCAAGATCGAGTACCTCTGGAAATATCCTGATTCAAGCATATGGGAATTCAGGACAGAACCAAAGCAGTATGTGTATTCGAAGGTCATGTCATGGGCCGCGTTTGACAGCGCAATAGCCATAGCCAGGGATCTTGGGCTCAGTGCACCGATAAAGAGATGGAAGACCATACAGGACGAGATATGGAACGATGTTGTCAGCAAGGGATTCGATTCGGAAACCGGCAGTTTCGTTCAGTATTATGGATCTAAGAATGTGGATGCATCATTGCTGCGCTTGCCCATACTCGGCTTCATTCCTGCCAACGATCAGAGATTCATCGGGACCATGAAGCGCATCGAGAACGAGCTCATGGTGGACGGCTATCTGTTCAAAAGATACAAAGAGGATGACGGGTTAAAAGGGGATGAGGGTTCGTTCCTCATGCTCACATTCTGGTACATCGAGGATCTGATACTGATGAAGAGGCTAAAGGCTGCCAGATCGGCTCTGGAATCGATCATAGAGAAGGCAAACCACCTGGGTCTTTACTCTGAGGAGATCGACGAGAAAACTGGAGATTTCCTCGGGAACTTCCCGCAGGCATTATCCCATCTGGGAATAATAAGGGTTGCACCAAAGCTGGAAGAGGCCCTGTTGAAAAGGGTATCAAAGATAAATGAATGAGATTTCATTTCACTAAGCCTGATGTTATCTTATCGATCCTCTCCATGTCGTCGTCGCTCAGCTTCACGTCAAGCGCAGCCAGATTCTCATCGAGATAAGCCTCTCTAGTGACGCCAAGTAGCGGTATTATGGGAATCTTCTCGATCTCAGAACGCTTGATGAGCCATGCTATGGCAAGCTGGCTTCCAGTTATATCCTTCTCCTTGGCTATCTCTAGAAGATCTCGAACCACCTTTTCGTTCTTCCTGCTGAACTCTATGAGCTCTGGATAGTATGAGGATCTCGATCCGGATTCAGGGGTCTTTAGGTATTTTCCTGTGAGAACACCCTGCGCCAGCGGAATATAGGCCAGAAGTCCCAGTCCATATTTCACCGCCACCTTCAATTTATCTTTTTCTATATCGCGCTGCAGTATGTTATACGGCTCCTGCATCGTCACGAATGAATGCAGTCTGTGGTCTTCCGATAGCTTCATGAAGTCCTCGATGTCTGAAGCAGAATGGTTGCTCTCGCCCGTGTATCTTACAAGGTCAAGATCAACTAGATGGCTAAGCGTGGTCATCGTTTCAAGATGCGGTGTATTCGGATCCGGCCAGTGCATCTGATATAGGTCTACGTAGTCCATATCCAGCCTGTTCAGGCTTTCTCGTATCTGCCACATAATGTGCTTCCTAGACAGCCCCTCCCCATTTGGAAATGTGGAAACAGGTCCTCTGACCTTGGTGGCAACAACGATCGATTCTCTATCGTACCCCTTCAGAGTTCTACCGAGAATCCTCTCTGAGTTGCCGATATGATCTATATGATCCTCATTCTTTTCAACTCTGCCATGGTAAATATTTGCCGTATCGAAGAAATTGATCCCTACATCATAGGCCCTTCTAACTATCTTGTAGAACTCAGCCTCATCTACCTTTTCAACACCATCCAGATGATACTTGCCAGATCCAGGTAGATGCCAGGTGCCTATTGCCACCTGTGAAACCATCGTTCCAGAATTTCCCAGTCTAACATATTTCATGCATCTCCTATTTCCGCATGTATGAAAAAGTTTTCAGTACATCAGTTATAACATTTAAGGAAAAAGCCACCTTACAAAAAAATTGATAAAATATGGTGGTAGGATCAGGCTCTGGCGAACTGTGCCAGAGAAGTTATCTCATCAGTTCCTTCCACACCCCATCTCTTTACCTTATCTATGTCCACGCCTGCTTTCTGGGCCTTCTTCTCTATGAAGTCCATCATCAGCCTTCCTCCGAAGGAGATGAGGCCGCCGGTGGCAAGCTTCAGGAAGGCGTTTCCGTGGGCATCCTTGAAGCCGTCTCTTGCCGCCATCTTGGCCAGATGCCTGTAGGATGCGTAGTAGACAGCCAGGCCATTCACGTCCAACATGCTGGTATTGAATTTCTTCGATTTGATCCTTCCCAGCGGCACGTTAACGAGCGGAGTCACGGTGAACTCGAATGGACGGCCGTCAACATAGGAGTTGCTGAGCTTGTTGATCAGCGCGATCGTGTCCCAGAGATCCTCAGGCGTTTCACCCTCCTGCCCGACCTGTATGGTGAAAGCAGATCTCCAATAATACTTGGTTTCCACAGCAACTCCCTGCCATACGATATCCTGCCAGGATCCGTCTACGCCTATCCTAAGCGGAAGAGTCTTGTTGGGCATGTGCTTTTTTGCCAGCTCCTCGCTGCCGGTTTCAAGTCCAGTCTGAATACCTATCCAGTTCCTAGGGCCAGCCTTGAGTATCTTTGAGAATTTCTCCATCATCTCCGGGTATCCGGCCGGTATTGATATTCTTCCGTGGGTTGGATTCGAGGTTTTAACGCCTGGAACGCTCATCACTGTGGAGAACAGCTCGCTCAGCGCCTCTTCGTTTGGCTCAAAGAAATGGCCATGCTTGTAACCAAATATTTCGTCAGAATGCAGCCAGGCGTTATCTACGCCCCCTGCAACGTTGATCTTTATCTCATCCACGATCATGTTCAGCGGCATGTATCTTAACGGTCTGAGCGTGACTTCGCAGAAATCGCAGCCAACTCCGCATCCACGCATCACCTCAACCATGCCCTTCATGGATGGGTTTATGATCTCCGGTATATCCTCAAGCCGTGGATATGCTGACTGTGTTATTCCCCTCGCCAGGAATTTGTCATCCTTCTTCAGCACCTTATGGAAATTCTCATCATAGCTCATGTATCCATTGAAGAACATCTGTTTATCGATGTTGTCTTCCGCTACCTGCCTGAAAAGCTCTGCAACAACATCGTCGGTCTCTCCCTGCACATAGTAATCCACCTTGTACTTGTCGATCTCATCCCTCAATATGGTGAATTCCCATACTCCAGGGCCTCCGACTATCAGCTTGGCTTTCTTGCCCTCCCTCGCCTTGTTAACCTTTTCCATGAGGCTGTCCCATTCGCGTCTGACCCAGGCGTCCAAATCCCCTCCAAACAGGGCATAATAGGACATCGTTGTTGGTCCGAGGCCAAGTGGATCCATGGTAGATACTCCTATCACTTCAGTCTTCTCGTCAACGTATTCGCCCAGATAATCCTCATCGACGACCACTACGCTGTCTCTTCCGAAAGCTCTGACAAGCGACGCCTCTATCTTCCTTATGGCGTATGGTGCATACTTCACTATACCATTAACATTGGGAGGTTCTGGGCCTTTCAGAAAGCGGTATATTGGCCCGGGTATCGTCTTTCCAGGTGCGCATGGTAGAAAGTCCAGCAGTGGAAAATGTCTGTATTCATAACTAAGTGTGGTGTCAGATACGAGCACGAATCTGGTCATTTTATCTTCATATGTAGACTCTCTTTATTCATAAACTTTTCCTCCAAAAACTGATAAAAATTGTATTGTCTGACAGTCTGGAAATTTTTTCACTATGAAATATCCGTTTATTTTTAATTGAAAAATATTATATTTAATCATAACATCGCTAAGCTATGAAAGTGGAGAAGATAATGAATTCAAATTTCAAAACGGTCAACTGGAACGCTACAGTATTCGATGCAGTGAAGATAATGAATGAAAACCATCTCTACGGCCTCGTCGTTAAAGATGACAGCGGCAATGACGTGGGATTATTGAGTGAACGCAGCATAATAAAGCGCTTCATACCGAGGAACAGGAAGCCGGATGAAGTTCCAGTCAAACTCGTCATGAGAAAGCCGATACCTAAGGTGAAAAATGACTACGATGTTAAGGATGTGGCAGCCTATCTGAGCGAAAACGGTCTTGAGAGATGCGCAGTCGTTGACGACTCTGGAAAGGTTGTTGGAATAGTCACGCTGACCGATCTGTCAAGATATCTGTCCAGGGCATCCATAACGGACATCCTGCTCTCGCATCGTACAAAGGATTATCAGCACATATGTCCCAAATGCGGCATAGGTGTTCTCGAGCCAGTTTACAATGAGAAGGGCGAGATAAAGGTCTTCAGATGTTCCAATCCCTCCTGCGACTATGAGGAATGAGATCTCTAACCAGGCAAAAATGACAAATTTTTAGATGTCCTAGCATATAAACTGGAGTTCCGGAATAGAAATAAGAATTATATACCTTTGAGTTTATAATCTGTATATTCTGAATAAAAAGATCGTTAATTCGTGTTCATGATATTTAAACGTAAAAAATTATATTGGGTCTGGCTCTATACATAAATATGGGTTCAAAGGATCTCATAGATAAGATGATAGGGAAGGTTCCGGAAAAGGACATGTCGGATATAGCTAAATCCAGCAAGATCGTCAACATCGATCTCACGGATGCCAGCCCGTTCCAGATCGTCATTGGAAACGGCAAAATATCCATCGCGGATGGAAAGGCAGAGAAGGCTGATGCTACGGTGAAATGCACGGATCAGGTACTCAGCGATATAATAACCGGGAAGCTAAACGCGTTTTCTGCCTTCATGGGTGGTAAGGTTACGGTCTCTGGAGACCTGTTCTTCGTGCAGAAGATCATAACAGTGCTGGGCAAGGCGAAGTGAGATCATGGAGATAAAGAACGTAACTGTTATCGGATCCGGAATAATGGGGCACGGAATAGCTGAGGTCATTGCTCTGGCCGGCCTGGACGTCAATCTTGAGGACGTATCCGAGGAGGTTCTGAACAAGGCGAAGGCATCCATAAGCGCAAGCCTGGACAGACTGGTAAATTCTGGCAAGCTGAAAAACAAGGAAGAGGTGCTCTCCAGGATACATTACTTCACACAGATACCTGAATCGGTCAAAGACGCGGATCTAGTCATAGAAGCCGTTCCTGAGGTACTGGAGATAAAGAGGAGTGTCTTCGATCAGCTGGATAAGAGCACCAAGGATAATGCAATACTCGCAACAAATACATCCAACATAAGGCTGACAGAGATAGCTGAAGGCATAAAGAAGAAGGGCAAGGTCGTCGGCATGCACTTCTTCAATCCGCCGGTCGTGCTGAAGCTCGTTGAGGTAATAAGAAGCCAGTACACTGAGGACGAGGTCTTCAATTCCGTGTTCGAATTCTCCAAGAAGATCGGGAAGACGCCCATAAAGGTGTACAAGGACACGCCTGGTTTTGTTGTAAACAGGATCAATGCGCCTGAATCGCTGTACTTCTGTCTGGTTATAGATAAGGGGCTGGCGAAACCTGAAGAGGTTGACAGGTTCGCAAGATCGCAGGGTCTTCCCATGGGGCCCTACGAGCTCATGGACTATGTTGGCATAGATACAGTGTATCATTCGCTCCAGTACTACGCAAAGGAGCTTTCGCCTGATTATTCCAAGTGTCAGGTGTATACCAGGCTATTCAATGAGAAGAAGCTGGGATTGAAGACAGGCGAGGGCTTCTACAGATGGGTGAATGGAAAGGCTCAGATACCTGAAGCCAAGCCCACAAAGGCCGTAGAACTCATGGATATATTCGCTCTTGAGATAAATGAGGCTGTCAAAATCATAGAGGATGGAGTCGCTTCACCGGACGATATAGAGACGGGAGTGAAGCTGGGCATGAACAGGCCTTTCGGTCCCATAACCGTGGCAAAGGGTTTGACGAACGCCGAGGTCAAAGCGAAGCTGGAATCGCTCTATCAGAAGTTTGGAGTTGAGATATTCAAGCCTGCAAAGTCAATAGCAGAGGGCAGGTTGAAGTCGGTGATATCCATGCAGGTTGCTCCTAAGGCAGAGGAGAAGAAGGAAGAGGCTTCATACGTCTCCTCAAGCGATCCGGTGATAACTGAAATCAAAGGTAAGATAGCCATCCTCCGCATAAACAATACAAGGAACAATCTTATCAATGCAGCGGTCATGGACGGGCTGGAGAAAGCCCTGAACGATCTCTGGAACAACCGCGACATCAGCGTAATCATCGTTACAGGGAACGGATCGGTGTTCTCTGCAGGAGCGCAGCTCGATTCATTCTTCAATAGCACCTTTGACTTCATGGAATTTTCCAGGCGTGGTGAGCGCGTGTTCAAGCTGCTCAGCGAGATACCAAAGGTGACAATAGCCGAGATGAAGGGCTACACGCTAGGTGGTGGCTTTGAGATGGCGCTTGCCTGTGACATAAGGGTTGCAACTGAAGATGTACAGATAGGCTTCCCTGAGGTTACACTCGGCTTGGTTCCGGGATGGGGAGGCACACAGAGGCTCTCACGTGCGGTGGGTCAGTCCAGAGCTGCATATTACGTGCTGACAGGCGAGAGGTTCACCGGAAGGGAGGCTTACGAGATGGGCATAGTATCGAAGGTCTTCAGCAAGGACACCATAGATTCTGATACGCTGAATCTCGCCCAGACAATTTCCGAAAGGGTAGCGCCAATATCGGCCGCTCTGGCAAAGAGGCTCGTGTTGAGGAGCACGAATACCTCGCTGGATGATGGCCTTGAGATGGAAGCCATATCCATGGGGCTTCTCTACGGAACGGAGGATCTCAAGGAGGGCATATCTGCATTTCTTGGCAAGAGAAAACCAAGCTATCAGGGGAAATGATCATTTTTTAATCATTTCCCTGAGTACCTTTTTATCTATCTTTCCCGTGCTTGTCTTTGCAAACTCCTTCACATTTATAAAATCATCAGGGATCCAGAACTTGGCGATTCTACCAGCATTGACCATGTCAAGGAGGTGTTTTCTGATATCGTCTGGTTTTGCCGTTCCCGTGTAAAATGCTACAGGTCTCTCACCCCATTTCTCATCCGGTTTTCCAACGACCGCATTTTCAATCACGCCAGGACAAGAACTTATGGCGTCCTCAAGTACGAGCGATGGTATGAATTCACCGCCAGATTTGACGGCATCTTTCTCCCTGTCAACTATCCGTATGTATCCGTATTCATCCATGACAGCGAGATCGCCAGTATGCATCCAGCCTCCGCGCCACAGCGATTCAGTACCCTCGTTGTTCTTAACATATACGCTGGTGAGCCATGGCGATCTTACGACGATCTCTCCTATGGTCTTCTCGTCCTTCGGGACATCGTTCATCTTGTCATCCACGACCCTCAGCTGCACCAGCGGGATCGGAACGCCTGTCTTGAGCCTGAACTTCTTTTTCTCAGATTCAGGCATTGACTTCACGCGCTCGTTATACGTGGCCAGCGTCAGTATTGGTGCCGTTTCAGACAGACCATACCCGGAGATTGCGGTGATCCCCAACTTCTCTGCAGCGTTTGCAAGGCCTTCTGGTAGGGCACCGCCGCCGACAATGGCCCTTATTCCGCGTCCCGCTATCTTCTTCACGTTTGGATTCGTGACGATGAGATAGAGGATCGAAGGTACCATCGCTATTACGCTCACGTTGTACTTGTCTATTAGGTCTATTATATGATCGAAGTCATATCTTCCAGGAAGCACGTATCTCCTTCCTGCCAGTATGGACATGTACGGTACGCCCCATGCATGCACGTGGAACATAGGAACAAGCGGCATTATGGTGTCCCTTGAAGTCAGGTTTATTGGGTCATCGCCCAGTGCCAGACCAGATGAAATGGAATGTAGCACAATCTGTCTGTGAGTGAACTGAACCCCCTTGGGTATACCAGTTGTACCGGAGGTGTAGAATGTTGTGGCCAGATCGTTTTCCGATATTTGAGGCAGCTCTATATCTGAATAGGAATCCTTCATGAGGTCATCGTAGACGTACTTTGGAGAGAGTAAATCAGGGATCTGGCCTGTCTCGGAATACACTATCCAGCCCTTTATGAAGTAGAACGCCTCCCTGTTCTTGGATAGGATGGGAACGAATTCATCCCTCACGATGACGTATTTGTCCTCGGCATGATCCATCGTGTAGTATATGAGATCCTGCGGATACCTAACATTGACCGTATGGAGAACCGCACCCACCATTGGAACGGCGAAATACGCCTCGAGATAAACATATGTATCCCAATCGATGACTGCAACTCTGTCCCCTTTCTTCACTCCTATTGAGATGAGGGCCTTTGCGAGTTTTTCTACCCTTTTGCTGAATTCCTCGAAGGTGAATTCCCTTCGCCCAGTATAATTTATCTTCTGTGCAGGGTTCGATGATACACCGCTCTGGAGAAGCTTATCTATAGTGAGTTCGTATCTATATTCCATATCTTTATATTGCATTTGATGATAATATATTTTCTGTGACTGTATGTAGAAAAAACTACATGTTTAGATATCCAGAAATAAGATATTTGCTTTCAAATAAGATATGCGATAATGAGATCATAAAGCTTTATTGAATCAAAGAATACAGGAGCAATGTTTGATGGTGAAGACCTCAAGAAGATATTCGCCATGGATGGATTCCTCAAGAATATAGAGTTTGAAGTATCTTACATCAGGGAAGGATCCATAGAGATAAGCGTACCGTTGAGGGAAAACCTCATGCGTATAGGCAACATCATGAACGGCGGCGCCATAATGGCGATCTCAGACGCAGTTGGCGGACTCACAGTTCTGACCTATGGATCGGTGTTAAATCAGGTTACAGTGAACTTCAGCACGGAGTTCATAAGACCTATAGGCATAGGGCCGGTGGTATTCAGAAGCAACATGGTACGAATAGGGAAGAATATAGCGTATGTCGATGTGGAGGCCCTAGACGGAAAGGGAGACCTCTGCTCAAAATCCATGGGCACATATTATATATACAGATAAAAATAAAATATGATTATCCTAAATCATTCCTCCTCTCTCCCCTATCACCACCTCAGAGATGATCCCGTTCTCCCATGAATCGTCGCCAAAGTAAACTGCCAGAGCCATTGCGTCTCTATAGTACTTCTCTATCCCGAAGTCGTGTATGTATCCGTAGCCGCCGTGTATCTGCAGTGAACTTCTCGTAGCCAGAAGCGCAATCTCCTTGGCCTTTATCTTGCTCAAGGCCTTTGCATATTCACCTTGGTTTCCGTAAAGGTAGTACCTTATCAGTTCTATCTGCGTCCTTGCGGCTACGATCTCATCGAATATGGGTGTGTAATCCTTAAGCGGGTGATCGAAGGCGGTCCTGACCTTGGAATAGTCCGCGGCCTTGGCCATTGTTCCGTCGGCAACTCCAAGAAAGATGGCCGCTATCTCGCCGTCAGAGTTCTTCAGTTCTGTCCTGAGCTTCTCCTCTGAACCAACCTTCTCGTAAGTAGACGAATCGAAATCAACATCGGAAAGATCCATACCGCGCAGGCCGAGATGGTTCTTGTTAACAGCGTGCATGCCGGATCCGACCGCATATATGCTGCTTCCGTCGCTGACTATTATTGACGAAGCCGTTCCATTAATAACGTTCGCGCGCCTTCCGCTTATCTTGCCGCCCGCCACATTCAACGGCTGCGCTTTGCTGCGCAGATAGTAAGGAGAAAGATCGACCGTCACATCGATCTTACCGGATAGTATGTCCTGCTTGCCGCTGGCGTCCGGATGGATCTTCAGGTACAGGTTTGTGAGGAATATCCACATAGACACTGAGGGGGATGCCTTCGCGGTCTCCTCCAGTATTATCATATACCCTTTCTCGTCTAGTCCTGATCCTCCCTTTTCAGCGGGAAGGGTTGCGCCCAGAAAGCCCTGAGCCGCTATCTTCTCCTTCAGAGATCTCGGTATGCCGTTTATCTCTATATCCTTGGACACCGCTTCGATCTCCTTGTTGGAAAATTCTCTGACGGTATTCCTCAGTATTTCATATTCTTCCATCATTGGGTATCACCCACCTTGAGCATTCTGGCTATGACCAGTTTTTCTATCTCGCTTGTGCCCTCCCATATCTCCATTATCTTTGCATCCCTAAACGATCTCTCTATGCTTGAGGAGAGGCCGTCTATGCCCGTGATCTCCATGGCCTTTCTCGATACGTATACGGCTGTTTCAGCTGCGTAGGCCTTTGCCATGCTTGTAACGGCTGGATTTGGATTGAAGTTGAATATGAATGAGGCCGCTTCATAGGTAAGTAGCTTTGCCGCTTCAATGCGTGTAGCCATATCGGCTATGGTGAACTGGACGCGCTCTGGCTGTGACGTTATGGGCCCATCCTTCTGGAGTATGTTGACAGTTCTCTCCAGGATACCTTCGGCTATTCCAAGGGCCTGCGCCGCCACGTAGGCTCTGCTTATATCGAAGAAGGTCATTATGTAGTAGAAGCCCCTTCCAGGTTCGCCCACAAGATTTTCGGCTGGAACCTTCACATTTTCCAGAGTTATCTCTGCAGTATCCGTTGCCCTGACTCCCAGCTTGCCGTGGATCTTATTCGATTTGAAGCCTTCGAAGTTGCGTTCCACGATGAATACGCTCATTCCCTGGTGCTTTTTCTTCTCCACCGATGTCCTTGCAAGCAGTACAAAGAAATCCGCGATGTCGCCATTAGTGATGAACATCTTCGATCCGTTGAGTACATAATGATCTCCCTCCTTGACAGCTGTCGTCTTTATATTTGCCACGTCGCTTCCACCGCCCGGTTCCGTGACGGCGAGACCCATCTTGGCCTGGCCCGAAAATACCCTGCTTAGGTATTTTTTCTTCTGGTCGTCATTTCCAAAAAGGGCTATGACCTCATTTCCGAAGAACGGCACAAGCATGGATATTCCCATGCCTGCATCATACTTGCAAAGCGCCTCGGTGGCCACAAGGATGTTCCAGGGATTGGAGTAATCAAAAACCCCCTCCTTCAGCATCCTCTTCACAACCTCCTCAGGATATTTCTCCTGGAGATCGTATTTCGTGGCCTCCTCCTCGGTGAATTCTCTTCTGGCAAAATCCTCTACCTTCTTCCTGAACTCCCTCTGCGCCTCATCAAGTTCGAAATTCATATCAATACCTCTCAAAAACAACGGAGTAACCCTGTCCTCCGCCGACACACAGCGTTGCTACACCGTAGTCCTTCTTCTTCTCGTTCATGATCCTTGCCAGTGTACCTGCGATCCTTGCCCCAGTTGCTCCAAGGGGATGGCCTATCGCTATAGCTCCGCCGTGTACGTTGACGCGATCCTCTTCTATTCCCAGCTCCTTCATGGCGTTCAGTACCACTACCGCGAACGCTTCATTTATCTCCCACAGGTCTATGTCGGATACATCCATCTTGGCCTTCGCCAGTGCATTTCTCGTTGCGGGTACTGGCCCCTCACCCATTATGGACGGGTCAACGCCTGCCCAGCCAAATGATACTATCCTCGCCATTGGCTTTAAACCGTATTCCTTTACCTTCTTCTCGGACATGATCAGTGTCAAAGAAGCTCCTGCATTAAGCGGTGATGAGTTTCCTGCAGTTATGACGCCATCATCTCTGAATGCTGGTTTCAACTTCTTCATGTCCTCAAGTGAGGTGTTCTTCCTGATGCTCTGATCAGTATCGATGACCTTCTCTTCGCCATTTATCTCGACCTCTATCGGCACTATCTCGCCTTTGAAATATCCTTCATCTAGCGCCTTTGAGGCAAGTTGATGGCTCCTCAACGAATATTTGTCCATCTCATCCCTTGTTATCCCCCTAAGGGCGGCGAGCTTCTCCGCGGTTAGTCCCATTGAATAACCGGTATTCATATCGTAATGCATATACTCTGGCCTGACCATGAGCTTTATGTTTGGCTTGAGGAATGGGCTGTTTCCCATCGGTACATGCGTCATGTGTTCGTAACCGCCAGCAAGAACTATGTCCGAGTTTCCGGTCATTATCTCCATGGCACCAATGGTTATCGCGTTGAGCGATGATGAGCATGCCCTGTCCAGGGCCATTCCAGGTACGCTGTCTGGTAGGTTTGCGAGCAGTATTGGATGCCTGCCTCCATAGGTCCAGTTCTCGTCCATCTGGAGCGCGCATCCTGTTATCACGTCGTTTATCTCCTCCGGTTTGATACCGGTTTCATCGATGACAACGTTGATGAGCTTTGCCATAGCTTCGTCCATCCGTATGGAATTAAAGACATCTCGCTCCGGGTCGTTGGGCCTAGATCTTGAAAATGCGGTCCTTTTGAAGTCGACGAGGTACACGTTCTCTCCGTTCATTTCACATCGATATGAATAAGTTGAAGATGCAATATAAATTTATTCTGACAATATTTATATTTATCATATTCTACATAAAAAAATAATTCTATATATAAAATAGAATAG